>JAKAWM010000108.1 GCA_021827285.1 Actinomycetes bacterium
TGACTGGGTTTTTGCTATTGCAGTGGTGTTAGCGTTTATAATTGTGTTGATCTCAGTGGCGTTCCTGCTGACGCAGCGCCGGAAGGGAGCAATCGTATGAGCGCTGTGGTGGCACCAGTTGACGTAGCCAGGGCTAAACAAAAGCGCAAAGTGGCCGCTGTCGACGCTATACCGCTCCATCTCTATGGGGTGCGCCGCCGCACCGTGAACCTGGTGACCGTGGCATGCGGCATATTTGCCCTGTTTACGCTCATTCCTATCTGGTGGATCTTCGTGTCCTCGACTAAGACCGTCAACAACTTCAACTCGACGTTCGGCTTCTGGTTCTCGCACCCATTCGTGCTATGGTCCAACCTGAAGGAAGTCTTCTCCAACCGAGAGTCAGGGTCTTTCCTTCAGTGGATGGGCAACACGGCGATCTACGCGAGTATAGGCGGTGTAGGGGGTACGTTGCTGTCGGCGATGGCCGGGTATGGCTTTGCGCGGTTCAACTTCCGCGGTAAGAACATGCTGTTTGTCTTCATTATGGGCGCCCTACTTATTCCAATCGTCGCGTTTGCCGTGCCCCTCTACCTCGTCTACGCCAAGGTACATTTGGACAGCACGATGCCAGGTATCTTCATCCCGTTCATGATCAGCCCGGTCAGTGTGTACCTGATGCGGGTGTACGCGGGTGTGTCGGTGCCGAGGGAGCTTATCGATGCCGCTCGGATCGACGGTGCTGGCGAGGCACGTATCTTCCTTAGGATCGCCACGCCCCTGATGGTGCCGGCGTTGGTCACCGTCTTCATGCTCAACGTCGTCAGCGCGTGGAACAACTACTTCCTGCCGTTCATCGTGAACAACAGCGCCAAGCTCTATACCTTGACCCAAGGCATGCAAGTGTGGTTCTGGCATACGAATATCCCCGGCAGCACGGAGAATTTCACCGTGATCACGATTGCAGGGGGGATGGTTAGCATCATGCCTCTGCTCATCATGTTCATAGTGCTGCAGCGCTACTGGCGAGGTGGGCTCCTGCTCGGGGGTCTTACGGGGTAGCGTCGGGGCTGGGTGGCTCTAGGACCAAGGGAGGGGCGAAACGTGTCGGAAAAGGTTGTCCGCACCCCAAGGAGGATAGCGCAGGGCGCGCGGGAGGTCGCGGCTTGGCGACACAGTTTTGTGGGCCCGGTGGTGCCGACCGCAGGGGCGACGGTCGCGCTCCGACCGCTGGAGAAAGGTGGCTTCCGCCTGGAAGGGGGATTTTGGGGACAGCGCCAGTTGCTCAACCGGGAGGTGACGATACCGCACGGTATAACCATGCTGGAAGAGCACGGCAACTTGGAGAACCTCCGGATGGCCGCGGCCAGGAAAAAGGGCGAGTACCGCTTGCCGCTCTTCCGGGACTCCGACGTCTATAAGGTGCTGGAGGCCATCGGGTGGGAACGCCAGCATGGACTGGCCCCGGAGCAGGAACGTTTTTTCGCGAGTACGGCCGCAGTGTTGGCTTCGGCGCAGATGTCCGACGGGTACCTCAACTCTTTCTACCAGGTTGCCGAACCAGACCGCCGCTATGCCGACCCCGCCATGGGCCACGAGCTGTACTGCGCTGGCCACCTGCTCCAAGCGGCAGTGGCTGAGGCACGCGGTCCTGCCCGGCGGGCCGTCTCCGCGGCCGGTGAGGCAAAGCACGGGGGGGCGGTGCGCGGAGGGGATGGGCGTTTGTGGCCCACGGCTGTCCGCGTCGCTCGGCACCTGCTCTCGGCAATGGGGGAACGGCCAGCGTTTGTACCTGGTCACCCCCAAGTGGAAATGGCACTCGTGGAGGTGTTCCGCACGTCGGGGGACGCTGCGTACTTAGAGTTGGCGGGAGAGTTAGCGGCGAGAAGGGGCCATAGCCGCCTTGAGTGGAGTTCGTTTGGTCCCGACTATTTCCAGGACGATGTTCAACTGGAGCAGGCGAAGGAAATCCGAGGACACGCGGTCCGGGCCCTGTATTTGTTGGGCGGAGCGGCCGACCTCTATAGCGAGACGGGCCGGCCGGAGCTCCTCGCGACCTGCCTGGGTCAATGGGAGGACATGGTAGGGGCTAAGACGTACCTGACGGGGGGGGTCGGCTCGCGCCAAGAGGGCGAGGCCTTCGGGAAGGCGTTCGAGCTGCCACCTGAGAGCGCCTACTGCGAGACGTGCGCGGCCGTGGCCAGCATCTTGTGGAACTGGCGCATGCTGCTCATCACTGGCGAGGCACGCTTCGCAGAGCTCATGGAGCGTACACTGTACAATGGCTTTTTGTCCGGTTGGGGACTGGACGGCAAGACCTTCTTCTACGTGAACCCGTTGCGGAGCCGGGGGGGAGTGAGCCGTCAACCCTGGTTCCGCTGCGCTTGCTGCCCTCCGAACATTATGCGCCTCGTGGCCAGCCTGGAGCACTACGTCGCCACCGGGACAGCCGCGGGGTTGCAACTGCACCAGTTCATTCCCGGGACGTTCCGCCAAGGCGCGTCGGGTCGCGTCCTGGCCGGTCGAGTGGAGACGGCTTACCCCTACGACGGCCTGCTGCGCCTGCAGATTGAGGAGGCATCGCCCGGTAACGACGAGATCGCGATCAGGGTGCCGTCGTGGGTCAGCGGGGCTGAAGTGGGACTGAACGGGGCGGGCATGGAGGCGCAGCCCGGCCCGGACGGGTACTTGCACCTGCGCCGGGATTGGCAGCCGGGCGACGAGCTGACGGTGTCGTTTCCCATTCGAGCCCGGGTGGTCAGGCCGGATCCCCGCATCGAAGACGTGGCTGGTTGCGTGGCCTTCGAAAGGGGCCCCCTCGTCTACTGCTGGGAAGCTCTGGGAACAGCCGCCAGCACATTGGAGGGGATCGCAGTCTCCGCTCGACGAGAGTACACCCTGGAGCGGCGGGCGCAGATCGCCTCTGAGACGGTCATCGAGCTAGTACGGCGGGGACACCGAGCCAGCCCCGGCGTGGACGGCCACTGGCCGTACCGCGACGTGCCCGCGGCGGGGCCTGATGGCGGAGTCGAAGAGGTTGAGTTGCACGCTGTTCCCTATTACGCGTGGGGCAATCGGGGACAAGGGCAGATGAGGGTGTGGGTGCCTGAGCTCTAGCCGGAGTACAGCTGCTATCGACGGCGACCACCGCCCGTAGCGGCAACCACGAAAGGTGCAGGCCTTCTTGACGGGGACCGCTCTCCCCGGTATGCTTCGAGGAAAAGGTTTTCCACCCACTAGGAGTGCCGGATGAACAGTCATCGATCACTGGGGTGAGACGCACACCGGAGAGCGTGCCCCCTCCGGTCGCGGTAGCGCGGCTCGAAGCGCACTGGATGACTGACCATGCGGTCTTTCACAAATAGCGGCACTCCCTTCCCCTAACGCGTCCGTACCGCAAGATTGAACAAATGAACACAGGAGGCCGAAAGTAGATGAGAAACAGAGGAGTTCGAAGGAGCCGCTGGCTGTCACTCCCTCTAGCCGCGACAAGCGTTTCCCTCGTTGCAGTCCCAGTATCGGCTCTAGTGACACCTGCGGTCACCGCCGGCGCTAGTAGCTCCGGTTTCGGGGTGAATGCCACCGGGACGGTCCAGTTCTGGAACCGAGCGGCCACTTGCCAGGGCAACCTGTGCAAGGTACTGGTGAACGAGTTCAATGCCACCCATAAAGGGCTGAAAGTGGTCTTGTCCCTCACGACACCAAATGAGGCGGTCCCCAAATTGTCCACCGCCATAAGGGCCGGGACTGTCCCGGACGTGGTCGGGCTGAACGACATCAATGTTCCTGTGTTTTCCCGCGAAGGTGCACTGTTCGACTTAACACCGTATGTGGACGCGCTCCCTTACAAGAAGAACCTGAGTCCCGGGCACCTGGCCCTGACCGAGTACCAAGGGCACTACTACGGCGTTCCTTATCTGGCTGACCTGTCGGTGCTCTGGTACAACAAGACCCTCTTCAAGCAGGCAGGGCTCAACCCTAGCCAACCGCCGACCAGTTTTGCGCAGATCCTCTCGGATGCCAAGAAAATTCAGGCTCTAGGCCACGGGGTTTACGGGTTCTCGTTCGCCGGCGACTGCCAGGGGTGCTTGGGCTTCGTCATGCAGCCTGACCTGTGGGCTATCGGTGACAACCTCATCACCGGGCCCATTGGCCACCAGAAGATCAACATCGCCAACAATAAGCCGCTCGCCGAGCTACTCCAGCTCTACCGGAGCATCTGGGCTGACAAGCTGGCGCCCGCGAACGACCAGACGGACAACGGCTCGACTTGGGGCGCGGACTTCGAGGCGGGCACAATCGGGATCCTCCCTGGCGCCTACGGCTTCCTCCCTGGCATTGTCAAAGCGGGCATGACCAGGAACCATTCAGTGGGCATAGCCCCACTTCCTGGACCGACCGGGGGTTACTCTACCTTCGACGGCGGGGACGACTTCATTATTCCGAAGGGAGCCAAGAACCCCTCGGGGGCCTGGGAGTTCATTACGTGGGTGCTGGAGAAGCAGCAGCAGCTCATCTACGCGAGCCACGGCTATACGCCCGTGCGCACCGATATCCTAACCCCCTCCTATTACAGGACCAACCCGTGGAACGCTGTCGCGTTGCAGGCGCTGGCGCACGGTGTTGCACCGGTTACCACGATCTACAACGCAGCGTTCAACGCGCCGGGTTCACCCTGGTACCAGATGTTCACTCAAGCTGTCTACAAGGGCGACATAGTTGGGGCACTGAAGACCGGGCAGTCAGGCTTCGAGGCAGTGGCACGCGAGGCTGGCGACCTGGCCCCCTAGGTCTCACCGGAATGTAGTACCTCCTCGTGGACAAGATCTTGGTGACCAGGCCGGTCCGTGGCAAAGGCCACATGCGTAGTAAACAGGAAAAGGCCTCCTCCAGGGCGGGGGTGCTGTTGAGCACCCCCGCCCTGCTGTTCGTGTGCACCTTTGTGCTGTTCCCGCTGGGGTTCGCCATCTATATCTCACTAACAGACTGGCCGCTGATCGGGCCATACCACTTCGTTGGGTTGGCTAACTATAGGAACGCGTTTAGCGACCCCCAGTTCATCCATGCCGTGCTTTTCACGCTTACGTATACGGGGATAGTTACTGGGCCAATATTCGTGGTTGGCTACGGGCTGGCCGTCCTCGTGCGGTCGAACCGGTTTGGCGCCAAGTTCTTTCGTACAGTGTTCTTCCTTCCTTTCGTGGTTGGGTTGACCACCGTCTCGTACATGTTTACGCTTGAGCTCCAGCCTAATTCGGGGGGAGTGGACTTTATATTGTCCAAACTGGGGATAGTGTCAGACTCTCAGGCGTGGACGGTCAGTTACGGGCCCGCGCTAGCCGCCATTTGCGTCATCGTCGTATGGTTCGCGGCGGGGCTAACGATGCTGATCCTGATGGGCGGCATGCAAGCAGTGCCGAACGAGCTTTATGAGGCAGCCGAGACGGACGGCGCGAGTTGGTGGGAGAAGGAAAGATTGATCACGATCCCGTTGGTGCGCCGGTCGATGGCCCTAAGCCTCATCATTTCGGTCATAGGGTCCTTTCTCGCCTTCAACCAGTTCTTCATCCTGGTTCAGAACAATGGGAGCCTTGAGACGGTAGTCGAGTGGGTATACCAGACGGCCTTCAACCAGTACCACTTGGCTTACGGGACCACGATGGCGGTGCTGATGATGGTGGTCATCGCGGTAGTGAGCGGTGCCCAGTTTGTTGCGTTTCGGGAGCCCACGGAGCGATGAGGCAGGCTGTCGCCCCCGTCGGGGGTACCCGTCCCTCTCCGCGCCAAGTACCTGATCCCGCAGGGCGCCAAGTGGCCAGACTTCATTCGCGCCGCAAGGGCGGGTTCTACCTGTACCTGGTTGCTGCCAGCGCCCTGGCTTTCGCCTTCGCCCTGCCCCTTTTGTGGGCGATCGTGCGCTCGCTGGAGCCATCGGTACTGGCCACAGCTTCGCCCCAAGCTGCCGACTTCACGCATCTGACCGCCTCTAACTACAGTGGCCTCCTCGGGCCGTCCGAAGACATTGGCATTAACCTGGCCAACAGCGTCATCACCGCGCTCGGCACAGCCGGTCTGACTGTGGTGTTGTCCACCCTGGCCGGTTATGGACTGGCCCGCTTCCACTTCCGGGGAGCCGGGATCGTATTCGGGTCGATCCTGTTAGCCTTGATGATCCCGTTTCAGGCGGTGCTCACACCGTTGTTCTTGGAGTTACATTTTTTCCATTTGCTGAACAGCCTGTTGGGGCTGGTCCTGGTTTATAGTACGTTCAACCTACCCTTTGGCGTATTTGTTATGCGTAACACTTTCTCGCAAGTCCCGAGCGAACTCTTGGACTCCGCTCACGTAGACGGGGCCGGCGTGATGAGCACGCTCGTTCGGGTGCTGCGGCCGCTGGTCATCCCAGGCATGGCCACTACGGCCATTTATGCATTCTTGTACGCCTGGAACGAGTTCTTGCAGGCTCTAACTTTCCTTACCAGTGACAACCTGTTTACCTTGCCGGTGAAGCTGTTCAACGTCGAGATTGCCACGTACGGCGCCGTCAACTTCGGGTACCTCTCGGCAGGGGTGGTTATAGCCATGGTGCCCTGTGTTGTCCTGTACCTGGCGTTGCAGCGCTACTACGTCCAAGGGCTAGTCTCGGGTGCGGTCAAGGGGTGACGCTCGACTGGGGGAGGCGCACATGACGCCGACGCGCCCTAGCCAGCAGGGAGGCCGAGCGATGTCTCGGCGCCGGCAAGGGGGCCAGCCAACGCGGAAGTTGATTGTCGCACGCACAAGTTGGCGGCCACGGTGCGTACGCCGCCCGTGGAACCACCCTCGATGGCGGCGAGCAGCTCACGGGCGGCGACCCGGCCTAGTTCGGTGAGGTTGGGGTCAACGGTACTGAGCGGTGGTCGGCAAGACTCGGCCATCACGTCCCAGTTGTCGAAGCCCACCAACGCAACGTCGTCAGGCACTCGACGGCCCGTTTCACGTAGGTGATCGGCGACGCCCCGAGCTATCTGGTCACTTCCGCAGAAGATGGCGTCGGTGGCCGGCTCGCGTTCCAACAGCGATGCGGCAGCCTCCCGGCCCCATCCCTCGCTCCACTCCCCAAAGAGCACCTCGCCACCAGCAAGCTGAAGGTCGGCCTCGGCGAGCGCGGTAATGGCCCCGTTGGCCCGGCGGCGAGAACAAGCAAACCGCTCTGGGCCAGTTATGTGCCCGATCTTGAGCCTTCCTATAGCAACCAAGTGCTCGCCTGCCAGGTACCCGCCGCCCTCGTCATCCGGGAGGACGGAGAGGTCCTGGCGGTCCTCTGACTGCGTCATGGCATAGACGACGGGTACGGGGAGGTCCTTGCTCACTGGAGGCCGGGGGTCAACCCGGCGACCAGTAACGATGATGCCGTCCACGCGCCTGGACAACAGCGTGCGCAGGTAGCGGTGCTCGCGCTCGGGGTCGCCCCGCACGTCACACAAGAAGACCGAGACCCGGCCCTCGCCCAAGGCGTCCTCGGCACCCAGTAAGACCGGGATGGAGAAGCGGCCGAAGCTGTCAGCAGTCAGGAGACCGACGGTGAAGCTACGCCCGGCCAGAAGGCTCCGAGCTAGCGCGTTGGGCTCAAAACCAAGGGCGTCGGCGGCGCGCAGCACCCGAGCCCGTGTTTCGGCACGCAGGTTACCACGCCCGTTCAGGGCCTTGGACGCCGTGCCGATGGACACGCCAGCGCGCTGAGCCACGTCTATGATCGTCCACCGACGCCTGCCGTCCTGTCTCAGTAGGTGCCTCCCTGTAGTCGGCCTTCGTCCAGCTTAGTTGCCCCTTCGTGACGCAGCCAGGAAGTGGACTGGGCGCGTCGTTGGCCCTTCTCTCTGTGCGGACGTGTGGGTCGGCGGCTACCATCCAGCTGTTGGCCGCCAACTCCACTGGGCCACCCTCTGCCCAGACAGGGGGCGAGGCGGGCTTGTCGACCAGGGGAGGTAAGCTCGGTACTGGTGAACCTCGATCCCGAGAAGCTGCTGGTGCTTTTTGTGATCGCCCTGTTGGTGCTTGGCCCCCAGCGCCTACCCCAGGCGGCCAGGACTCTGGGCCGTGGGTTGGCTGAGGTGAGAAAGTACA
>JAKAWM010000109.1 GCA_021827285.1 Actinomycetes bacterium
ACAAGTACCAAGAGTGTAATTACACCTCGTGTCGAACACACGTTTGGCGCGCAAACCTTTGCGGTCAGAGCACTAGCCGCCATCAAGGTAGGCCGCTCGGTGCGGTTCGCCAAGGCCGACTTGGACGCTTTCATCGCGGCGAACCGAGTGCGCGCTGTCCGGTGAGCGACGTGCGCCAGGACGGCGCCGAGCAAGCGGCCCGCGGGCAGCACCAGGCACTGGCGCCGGCGGTGAAAATAGCGATCATGGACGCGGCGACGGTATCCATCTACGAGGAAGCGGCACCCCGGTGGCAGCAGTGGCGCAGAGAGGCAAACGATGACCTTCGGGCGGGACCTCCGTTCGCATGCTGGCGACGGCCTTGTGGTTCACCTCGGCTGCGGGCCGGAGCCGTACCTGAACGGATCGGCGGCCTGGTGGGGCTCGATGCGCGCGGGGCCATGCTGGCGCTGGCACGCGCCCGTTCGCCTTCCTCGGCCCGGTCCCTGCGACCCCCCCGACAACCTTGTGGGGTATATGTCCTGTTCACGGCTCCCTCCAGCGTCCTCAGTGCCGACCCCCCTGCGACCTTGGACCAGAGCGTCGGTCTTAGGGCAGGCGGCGAAGGCTCGGCTAGCTTGCAGCCATGGACACCCCGGAGCTCGAGGCCGTTAAGTAATGGGCCGCTGAGGGGGAGTCCGAGACCCAGGAGTTGAAGCAAACCACGGCAGAGACGGACGATGCGATGAAGGCATTGTGTGGGATGCTCAACAACCGTGGTGGCCGGGTCATCTTCGGCGTCGTACCGAGGACTCACGAAGTAGTCGGGCAGGACGTCGGAGAGGATACCCTGCACAAGCTCGCTCAGACGCTCAACACCAAGTTCGAACCAGCCATTACGCCAACCGTCCACCCGGTCAAGATCGATGGGCGGCGCTTCACCATTGTAGTAACGGTCCGGCAAGGCCGACTTCGCCCGTACTCCTACAACGGGACCACGTGGAAGAAGGTCGGCAACACAAAGTCGCCTATGTCGGCCGACGAGCGCGACAGGCTCCTGACAGAGCGCCTACACGAACTGCAAACCTGGGACGCCGGTGCCTCGCCCCTCGGGATCGACGACCTTGACCGCGTTGAGCTCCAAACGACTGTGGACGAGGCAATCGCAGCAGGGCGGATGACGCCACCGGTCAACCGTCTACCCGCGACCCTCCTACGGGCGCTCAGCTTGCTCGACCGCGAAGGCCAACTGAGGAATGCGGCGGCGGTGCTATTCGGCGAGGCTGCGGAACTCGCCAGGGACTACCCGTCGTGCGCGCTGAACGTGGTCCGGTACGAAGGCAACACAAAGAGCGGCCGCCTGACAAAGAGGGCTCAAGGCGGTTCGAGGGGAATGTCTTCACTCTAATCCGCCGTGCTGAGGACTTCCTCGCCACTCATCTCGGTGTATCGAGCACCGTGAAGGGGATGACTCGCCTGGATATCCCTGAGGTCCCCGTAGCATCCCGGCGCGAAGCCATCGTCAACGCATTGTGCCACCGGGAGTACGAGACTCCCGGCGCTACTTCTGTCTACGTGTACGACGACCGGGTCGAAGTCGGCAGCATCGGCCCGTTGTATTTCGGGCTGACCGTGGCCGCTCTGTTCCGACCGCACGAGTCACAACCGTGGAGCCCGTTTGTCGCAAATGTGATGTACCGCCGTAAGTACGTGGAGATCCAGGGTTCGGGAGTGCTGCGCATGGTGGACGAGGCTCGTATGAACGACAAGTGGCCGCCGTACATCGACGAGACGCCGCACAGCGTCAGAGTGGTGTTCGCCCGCGAAGGGCATCTGCCGCCCCAGTACGCTTCCGCGCAGCTCAGCGAAGAGCGAGCGCGAGTTCTGACGGCGGTGGCCTCCCACGGTCCTGTCGCGCCAAGTGACTTGAAATCCGCGCTCGGACTGAACAGGACAACCCTCAGCGGGCACCTCCCAGCCCTAGTGAAGCTTGGCTACATCGAGCGCGTCGGACGGGCGCAGCAGACGAGGTACCGGCTGCTCCCATAGGGGAGATGCATCACTTGGTGGTTTGCGCTGGGGGCTTTAGTTACAGGATCGGCGCGGGTTTGGCGAGGTCCGACAACGCTTGCGCGAGAGCCCGGTCACGCTCCTTCGTCGCGTGCTGGTAGCGCATAGCGGCGGCGGGACTTGCATGACCGCCACGGTGCATTAGCTCTGCCACGGTCGCCCCGGACGCGGCCACCCAAGTGAGCCCCGAGTGCCTGAGGTCGTGGAACCTGTAGCTGAGCCCGGTGGCGGTGAGCGCCGGCACCCAGACCCGGTGACGGAAGTTATGACGCTGGAGGTAACCGCCCTCAGGCGCAGGGAAGACTAAGGCGTCCGTCGACTGCTCGATAAACCGGAGGTGGCTTTCTACAAGGGGGATCAGGTGCGGCGGGATCGTGACCGTCCTCCGTCCAGCATCGGTTTTGGGTGGACCTGCAAAGCGGTCTCCGGCCGTCAGCTCGGTTATGGTCTCCACGACCTCGATCTCCGCATGCATGAGGTCGATGCGGGAGCGGCGGAGGGCAGCAAGCTCTCCGTAGCGCAAGCTGCACCAGGCGGCCAAGAGCACCATCACCTTGTACCGCTCTGGCACCGCACCGGCGAGGGCCTCCACTTCGGCGACCGTAGGAATGGCCTGCTCCTTGCGCTGTTCGCCCGAGGCCCCTTTTACCGAGCACGGGTTGCGAAGGATGCGCTCGTCTTTCACAGCGGCTCCCATAAGCTGAGCCATGAAACGGTACGCCTTAGGCGCAGTGCCCGGCAGTTGAGCGAACAGCTGCCGGTGCCACCCGGCGACCTCGGATGGCGCTATGTCCACCAGAGCGTAATTGCCGAACGCCGGCAGGAGGTGGCGGTCCAGCAGGTAGCGGTAGAGCTCTATCGTGCGAGGCCGCAAGTGCTGCTGGTGCTCAAGCCATGCGTTGGCGTAATCCTCGAAGGAGATCCTGCCTGCATCGGGGTCAACCCACGACCCACGCAGGAGGTCGGCCTCCACGGTGGACAACCAGGCGAGGGCGTCCGTCCTCGTCTTGAACGTTTGGGGGGCCGAACGGCTGGTGCCGGCGTGCCAGTAGCGGACCTGGTAGCGGCCGGAGGGGAGCTTGCGCACGCTCCCGAAGTGGCGACGTCGTGTGGTTGGCACGTGCCAAACCTTAGCAGGCCTTGTGGCACGTAGTTGGCACGACCCAAGGGCACCAGCGGGAGCCTCGGACACATTGAGGCCTTCTACCAGGAGTAATGTGGTGGAGACGATGGGACTCGAACCCACGACCCCCTGCGTGCAAAGCAGGTGCTCTAGCCACTGAGCTACGTCCCCGGGGACCCGCCTCCATCGTGCCACAACCAGCGCTTACGGCGCCGACCAGCCCGACGAGGGACCCCATGGCGGGCGTGGTGACCCTCGCCCGTACCTGCCGCCTTGCGCCGATCACGCTCACAGGACTAAACGTGGGGTCCGATGCCCTGCCTCGCCAACGTCCCCACCCAGGCAACACGGCCGCTGGCCGGAGCGATGGCAGGCCGGGCCCGGGCCCGGCGGGCAGCGCCCGCCCAGGCCGCCGCCGGGGAACGTCCCATGCTGGCAGCCACGCGATGACAGCGGTCACCGCCGAGAGGCCGGCCGGGCCCGCAAAGGCCAGAGCCGCCATCGCCCCTCGTACCCTGCGGCTCGACAAGTGGTGGAAAGAGCCGGCCATCACGGCCACGATCCTGATCTCTTTCGTTGTCTACGCCACCTGGGCGGCTTTCAAGAACGCCGACTATTTCGTAAGACCCTACCTGTCACCCTTCTACTCGCCCTGCCTGGCGAGCATCTGCGGCCATGCCCGGGCCGGGGCCACGACGGTGCACCCGCCGATGGTTGGGCTCTTCGGGCCCTGGTGGGCCATCTCCCCCGCAATCATCGTGCTCATCATCCCGCTTGGGTTCCGCTTCACCTGCTACTACTACCGCAAGGCGTACTACCGTTCGATCTGGCAGTCACCCTCCGCGTGCGCAGTTCGCGAGCCCCACAAGGGCTACAAGGGTGAGAGCAAGTTCCCCCTCATCATCCAGAACGTGCACCGCTGGTTCTTCTATCTAGGCCTTTTGCTCAACGGGATCCTTACCTGGGACGCGGTCGAGGCTTTTCATTTCCCCCGGGGTTGGGGTCATGCCGGCTTCGGCACACTCATGCTCGTGGTGAACGCTATCTTGCTTTGGACCTACTCGCTGTCGTGCCATTCCTGCCGGCACATCATCGGTGGCCGGCTTAAACATTTCTCCCGCCATCCACTTCGCTTCAAGCTGTGGGGCGTGGTGTCGAAGATGAACACCAAGCACATGCAGCTGGCGTGGGTGAGCCTTATTTTCGTCGCCCTCACGGACCTGTACGTACGCTTGGTGGCGAGCGGTTGGGTAACCGACCCCAGGTTCTTCTAATGCCCGCCGCCGATCAAGAGACCTACGAGCGCCACTCCTATGACGTGGTTGTGATCGGTGCCGGGGGGGCGGGTCTGCGTGCCGCGATCGCGGCCCATGAATCAGGGGCTCGGACCGCTCTTATTTGTAAGAGCCTGCTTGGAAAAGCACATACGGTGATGGCCGAGGGTGGTATCGCCGCCGCCATGGCCAACCTGTGGCCTGAGGACAACTGGCAGGTCCATTTTCGGGACACGATGCGAGGCGGCAAGTTGCTCAACCACTGGCGCATGGCTGAGCTCCATGCCAAGGAGGCCCCTGATCGTGTCTACGAGCTCGAGCAGTGGGGCGCTCTATTCGACCGCACTCCCGACGGCAAGATAAGCCAGCGCGACTTTGGTGGCCACCGCTACGCCCGCCTCGCCCATGTAGGCGACCGGACTGGCTTGGAGATGATCCGGACGCTCCAGCAACGGGCCGTCTCTCTAGGGATAGATGTGTTCATGGAGCTGACGGTCACCGAGCTCCTGAAAGATGGCGGCAAAGTGTCGGGAGCCTTTGGGTACTGGCGTGAGTCGGGCCGTTTCGTGGTCTTCGAGGCACCGGCCATCGTGCTCGCCACTGGCGGTATCGGCAAGTCTTGGCGGGTCACCTCAAATTCCTGGGAGTACACAGGCGACGGGCATGCCCTTGCCCTGCGCGCCGGTGCGACTTTGCTCAACATGGAATTCGTGCAGTTCCATCCTACTGGGATGGTCTGGCCACCCGCCGTGAGGGGCCTCCTGGTCACCGAGTCTGTTCGTGGCGATGGGGGTGCGCTGCTCAATTCAGAGGGCAAGCGCTTCATGTTCGACTACATCCCGGAGTTTTTCAAGGCTGAGACCGCCGATAGCCCAGAAGAGGCAGACCGGTGGTACACGGACAAGCGCAACCGCCGGCCCCCTGACCTGCTACCCCGCGACGAGGTGGCACGAGCCATCAACAACGAGGTTAAGTCGGGCCGAGGCTCGCCTCATGGTGGTGTCTTCTTGGACATCGCCAGCCGCCGTAGCCCCGAGTTCATCAAGAAGCGGCTACCCTCCATGTACCAGCAGTTCATGGAGCTGGCTGGTGTGGACATAACCAAAGAGCCCATGGAAATTGCTCCTACCTGCCACTACGTTATGGGTGGTGTGGAGGTTGACCCTGACAGCCAAATGTCGGTGGTACCCGGTCTTTTCGCAGCCGGCGAGGTGGCGGGTGGCATGCATGGGGCCAACCGGCTCGGGGGCAACTCTCTGTCCGACTTGCTCGTGTTCGGCAAGCGAGCCGGCGAGCACGCGGCCGAGTACGGTGCCGCCCTGGCTGGTGGACGCCCCAAAGTCAGTACCGCCAGCGCGCACGATGCCGCCGAGATAGCCTTAGCTCCCTTCGCCCACGACCAAGGCCACGACAATCCCTATTCCGTCCATCAGGAGCTACAGGCAGTGATGCAGGACCTGGTGGGGATTATCAGGACCGAGCACGAGCTCAGGCTTGCTCTGGACAGGCTCGTGGAGTTGCGGGCCAAGGCCGCCGCGGTCGCCGTCGAGGGTAACCGCCAGTACAATCCAGGCTGGCACTTGGCCCTTGATCTTCGCAACATGCTGGTCGTCTCCGAGTCAGTAGCGCGCGCCGCCCTCGAGCGCCAAGAAAGCAGGGGGGGCCACACGCGCGACGACTTTCCCATGTCCGACCCGTACTGGGCTACGCAGAACGTGGTGGTCGAATTGAAAGAAGGCACTGTTAGCGTCAGGCGCCAGCCGCTACCCCAGCCCCCCGCTGAGCTGGCCAAGCTCTTGGAAGAGGAGGCGCATTGAGCTACCAGCTCGTGCTCCGAATATGGCGGGGCGACTCGAGTGGCGGGGACTTCGTGCACTACGAGGTGCCGGCGGACGAGGGTGAAGTGGTCCTCGATGTGGTGCATAAGACTCAGGCCTTATTCGCAGGCGATTTAGCCGTCCGTTGGAACTGCAAGGCCGGAAAATGCGGCTCCTGCTCTGCCGAAATCAACGGGGTGCCGCGGCTCATGTGCATGACCAAGCTTTCGTCGCTCCCGGCCGGCCGGGCGGTCACGATCACCCCGCTCAGAACGTTCCCCGTTATCAAGGATCTCGTGACAGAC
Source organism: Actinomycetes bacterium (assembly GCA_021827285.1). Classification (GTDB taxonomy): domain Bacteria; phylum Actinomycetota; class Acidimicrobiia; order Acidimicrobiales; family Palsa-688; genus JAKAWM01. The sequence goes on from JAKAWM010000109.1 coordinate 6,569, forward strand.
GTGTCGTTCAACTATGAAAAGGCTCGCCAGGTCCCCGCCTTTTCTGCCCAACCCGACCAACCTGTCGCACCATTCACCATGTACCAAGAGGACGTGGAGCGCTCTCAGGAGTTCCGTAAGTGCATCGAGTGCTGGCTGTGCCAAGACACCTGCCACGTGATCCGTGACCACGAAGAAAATAAGCCCCACTTTGCTGGGCCACGCTTTTTCATCCGCTACGCCGAGCTCGACATGCACCCGAATGACGGGCTTGACCGTAAAAAGTTGCTTCAGGAAACTCAAGGTTTAGGCTATTGCAACATAACCAAGTGTTGCACGGAAGTCTGCCCTGAGCACATAAAGATCACTGACAACGCTATAATCGCGATGAAGGAGCGCGTCGTCGACGTCAAGTACGACCCTGTGGTGAAATTCTTCGGGCGGCGGCGGGCGGGCCGCGAGAAGCGGGGATCGTGATGACCAACCACGACATCGGGCCCATGGCTGCTGCGGGCGATAGGGCAGGCTTGTTGCGGCTGCGGGCCGAGCTGGTACAAAGGCTCCATCAGCGCTCGGACGACCATGAAGCGACCGCCCAGCTGACGGCGGTGAACCGGGCGATAGCCGAAGTGGGATGGGAGTCCCCCTACGACTGGAGGCACCGGCGCAAGCCGTGATCACCAGGCGGGGGTGACCGGCTCTCCTTGGAACACCATAACTTGAGTGCCACGCTCCCGCAGCTCGGCGAGCATTGCCCCGGGGTCGGGTACCAGGGAGGCCAGCCCACCAGCTCCCGGGAGAAGCTGACCGGACGCAGCCCGTACGGCGCAGGCAGCCGCCACGGCCCCAGCCAGCAGGGCGGGCCTGCCGACGGCTCCGACAACCACGGACTTGGCAGTCCCCGACCGGTAGCCACGAGCCTCTACCCGCACCGCTCCTACGGTGCCCTCAGGGTGGGGCGGTCGGAGCATGGGTAGCCACGTCGTCATACGATCGCGACGCGATGCGGCGGCTCTCGTGGTCGCAGCCTGCAGGCCAGGAAGCGCCCGGACCAGGAGCAGCGGGTCAGGGCGGTTGACCCGGTAGCAATCCGCCCCGCCCACTTGCCCGGGGAACCACACCAGTTCTCGCCCCGAACTGGCCACCTTCCGAGCCCAGGTGCCATCCCTCCACTCCTCGACCGTCTCCCGTAGGGAGGCGTGACGGCTCCTGGCACAAGCTGGCCCTCCGGTACCCAGCGTCGCAATGTGCAACTCAGCCAGCTGGTCGAACCGGGAGGCAACCCAAGCAGCCAGTAAGCACGACAGCCCGGGGGCCATGGCCGCCCCCACCACGACCGGGAGCCCCTGGTTGCGAGCACGGTCGTCGAGCTCCAGGAGCGACCTCACCTCATCCATGTTGTCCGAGACGGAAACAACCGGCACGCCCGCGTCGAGGCACAACCCCGCGAGCAGCCGATGGGCTACGGGCGTGGCCAGGACCGCCGCCGAGGCTCCCCGAACTGAAGCGGCAGCATTGGCCGGGCA
>JAKAWM010000110.1 GCA_021827285.1 Actinomycetes bacterium
CGGTGCCCGGGACGAGGCCCGAGCGGCCAAAGAAGAGGGACGGATGTTCAACGAGGCGGCCGCTGCTTCCAGGGAAGACGTCCGCTCGGCCGTGGACGAGGCCCGAGCGGCCAAAGAAGAGGGCCGCGCTTTCAATGAGGAGGCTCGCAACCAAGCGGCCAAGGTTGAGCGCGACTTGGAAACGTGGCGTCTGGACGCCGCCGAGCAGATCGGCACGCTGCGCTCCGACATCGTGGAGCTGACGCGGATGCTGCGCATGCAAGGCGATGCCGACGACGAGGTGGCCGAGACCCTGGGCCGTGCCCTGGCCCGCCTGTCGGCCGAAATCGAGACCCTGAGCGCAGCGGTGGAGGCGTTGGAAGAGGGACGCCAGGAGGCCTCCAGCCGGGCATGAAGTCGGCCAGGTACCGGGCGGGCCGGGGTATGAGGCAGCCGTTGTGAACGGGGCCGCGTCGTGACTATTGGTCGAAGCAGGCCCGTTCAGCGACGCGGCGTCCTGATCGACCTGGTGGCCGCTCAGAGCCCCAGCTACCGGGGCCGCGGCATAGCCCGCTACGCCACCGACCTGGCCAGGGCGATGGTCGCCCGCTATCCCGAACTGGTGAGCGCCGTGGCCGTGCACCCCGAGCTGGGAGCCCCGGCCGGAGCCGAGGACATGGGTGATTGGGTCACCGCGGAGCCCGACTGGGACAAGATAGCGGCCGTCCACCTGTGCTCGGTTTTCGAACCGGAAGTCCCCGTCCGCCTGTTCTGGCCGCGTCCTGCCTCAGCCAGCCGGGCCTGGTTGGCCGTCACCGTATACGACCTGATACCAGACATCTTTCCGGACTGGTACCTGGAGGACCCGGGCCTGCGACGGCGGTGGCGCTGCGGCCGGGAGGTGGTCCGAGCGGCCGATGCGGTTGTCGTCCCCTCCCTGGCCACCAAGCGAGATGCGGCTGACCTGCTCGGCGTGCCCGGTGACCGGATCAGCGTGATCGGGAGCGGCACCTCCCCGATCTTCCACCCGCCCGAGTCGCGCCCGGCCGCTTTGGCGGTGGCCCAAAAGGGCGTGAAAGGGCTGAAGCCGGGCTTCATTGTCTACAACGGTGCGTTCGACCCCCGCAAGAACGTCGACCGCCTCCTTGAGGCCTACGCCGCCCTCCCGCGCCCGCTGACGAGGAAGCACCAGCTGGTGATCTTTTGCGAAATCGCACCTCTGACCCGTAACCACTATTTGGTCATGGCCGAGCGCTTGGGAGTAAAGGGCAGGCTGCTCCTGCCTGGGTTCGTGCCCGAGGAAGTCATGTTGGCTCTTTTCCAGTCAGCCGAATTGGCTGTCTTCCCCTCGCTCTACGAGGGTTACGGGTTGCCGGTGGTTGACTCGATGGCCTGCGGCACCCCGACCATCGCCGGGGACAACTCTTCCCTGCGGGAAATCCTCCCCGCCGAAGCTCGCTTCGACGCCTCGGACGCCTCCGCCATCACGGCCGCCCTCAGGCGCGCCCTGACCGAGGAGACCTACCGCTCTTACCTGCTCGGCCTCACCCGTCACGACCCCCCCTCATGGGACGCCGTGGCGGACAAATTGGCACCCGTATACGAGCAACTGCTCAGCCGCTCCCGGCGCTTCCGCCCCGGCTGGCGACGGAGGCCCTGCCTGGCCCTGGTAGGAGCACCCCAAGAGCTGGCCGCCGCCTGTGCAGCCCGGGCCGAGGTGGACGAAGTGGCCCCCGGGGCACCCTTGCACCGGCTGGACGCTTGGCGGGGGGGCTACGACGCCGTAGTCGTGTGGACCGATGGGCTTCCCGCTTCGAGCTCGGACCTCCTGGAAGAGCTGGCGGTCAGCTTTGCCGGCCGAATGATCGCCTTGACCCGGCAGCCCGCCGGAGGCAACGAGGGGCCCGTCATTTCCCCGGATGGGGTGAGGATGATGGCAGCCGGAGGAGACTGGCAGCGCACGGCGGGCGATCTGGTTGGCTCGCTCGGGTGAGCACGAGCGCCGTCGTCGTCTCTTACCGGCCCGGGGATTGGCTGGCACCCTGCCTGGAGTCCTTGGCTGGCCGGGTCGACCAGGTGGTCGTGGTGGACAACGGCTCCCAGGGTGGGCGGGCATCCAAGATCGGGCGGTCAGCCGGGGCTTTGGTGGTGCGGTCGTCCCGCAATCGAGGTTTTGCTCCCGGAGTCAACAGGGGCGTGGCCCTGGCTACAGGAGATGTGGTCGGCCTCCTCAACGACGACGCCACGGCCAGCCCGAACTGGTTGGCCGCAGCCGGCAAGGCGCTGGAAGATCCGGCCGTGGCCGCCGTGGGGCCCAAGCTGCTGCTGGCGGGTTGGTATCGGGAGGTCATCCTCGATGACGAGGAGTGGTACGCCCCCGGCGACGCCCGCCCGCTCGGGCGCCAACTGCGGTCGGTAACGGTGGCCGGTAGGGAGGTGCTCTGGGCGGCTCTGGGGACGGGCCTTCACCGGGCCGAGCGTGACAAGAAAGGGGACCGGTGGCGCTGGACCGCCGGACGCCGGCCCTGGTACGTGCCCCTCCCTGAAGGCGCTCAGCCCGGCATCCCAGTCCTCGTGGACGGCACGGCGGCACCGCCGGGGCGAACTGTCCGGGTAATGAACAGTGCCGGCGCTTTCCTGGACTCTCGGGGCTACGCAGGCGACCTCGGCGAGGGCGCGCCCGACGATGGGCGCTTCGACCAGCCAGTGGAAACCTTTGCCGTCTCGGGCGCAGCCTTCGCCTTCCGGGCCGAGACGTGGCGCCGGCTGGGGCCGTTCGCCGGGTACTTCTTCGCCTATTACGAAGACGTGGACTGGTGCTGGAGGGCGCGGCTGGCCGGGATGCGGGTGCTGTACGACCCCTCTGCCACGGTCGAGCACCGCCGGTCGGCCAGTTCGGGGGGCGAACACGAGCCCTGGGTGCGTGTCACGGCGGAACGCAACCGGACCCTCACCATGGTCCGCAACGGCCCCCGCCAGAGGGTGCTGACCGCCCTGGCCGACAGGGCCAAGGGCGGGCCAGATGGGGGCGTACGGCGCCGCATCACGCTGGCGCTGGCCCGAGCACTCGCCGACCGGGCACGCCTGGCCCGCCACTGGGCCAGGCGCCCCGAGGAAGTGTGGTCTGCCTGGGCCGGGCTAGGTACGGACTGGCCGCACGGGCCGGGTGTTTAGGTTTTGGCCCGGGACTTGATCCAGGCGAGGTCGGTCTCGACGCGGTCCAGGACCTGAGGCCACCGGTAGTTGCTGAGCACGTAGGACCGGCCCCGACGCCCCATGGCGGCCGCCTGGGCGGGGTTGGCCACCAACTGGTCGAGGAAGGAGGCCAGCTCCGGCCCGTCTGAGAAGACAAAGCCTCCGTCGCATCGAGAACGATGCCACTCGACCACGCTGCTGCCTCGGCGCACCAGCACGGGTGTACTGGCCAGCCATGCCTCCATGACCGTGCGGGAGTAGCTCTCCATGAGGCTCGGTTGGATGAACGCCAGGGCGGCCGCCAAGGCGTTGTCGCGCTGCTCGTTGCTCAACACTCCCACGTCGATCACCCGATGGCGGAGGTAGTGCGGGATATCGGCGCTGCCCGGCCCGGCGCTCACCAACTTCACGGGGGTGCCGGCATCGGCCAAGCACTCCAGCAACCAGGGCCAACCCTTGTCTGTCTCCCGGCGGTTCAAGTACAGGGCAAAAGGCCCATCGATCCCGTACTCGGCCCGGAACGCAGCGGGGTCGTACTTGTCGGGGATGTCCATCCCGGCGCCAACGACGCTGTGGTGCTCGGCGACCGGCCCGAGGTTATGCGCCAGTTCGTGTTCCGGCTCGGAGAGGAACCATACAGAAGCAGGCAGGGACAGTACGTGGCGCATCACTTGGAGCCGGGCGTAGACCTCGTCGTGCAGGCAAGGCATGACCACGGCTCGCTCCGCGACGGCCGGCATGGCCACCGTCGTGGTCCAAAAGAGGTACGGGGCGAAAACGATGGCGTGGAAACGCTCCCGTTCGCGCCACAGCGCCTCGAACAGCCCCGGCGTGCGGAAGAGAGCGTTCAGCCACGTGACTTGGTCGTCCAGTGACGGCGTCTCGCCCGCGTAGATGCGACCGTGGACCCAGTGCTCTTTGCTCGCCGAAGTAGCCAAGAGGTTTTCGAAGCGCCGCACCAGGATCCCTTCATCCATCTTCTCGCCCGGAGCAAGGTCGTTGGCCCAGGTGTAGGGGCTGGTGGCGCACGTAGTGAACACCTCGACGCCCCAGCCGCGCCCGAGCAACCCCAGCGCCATCTCCCGGACCAAGAACTCGGCGCCACCTAGGATCTCGCGACCGAAACGGGGGCTCACGAAGGCCAAGCGGCCCTTGCGTTTCGGGTGGGCCGGAGCCTCCGCTGCCGGAGGCACGACGCCCCTTGGACTTTGTTGTTCGACCATTACTTGTGCACCTTGCCCCATCCTGGCCCTTCAACCACGCCCGGTAGCATAACGAGCGGTGCCTGGTCCTCGCCTCGGCCGCAGCTCAGCGGCCCCGTTCCGGCTTCGTTGGCCATCAACCAAGGTCTCCGAGATCCCCACGCTGGCCGACGTAAGGGCCTGCTACCGCCTTCTCCTCGGGCGCCAGCCTGACCCAGAAGGCCTGGCCCACTACCGCCACCGGCTGGCCACGGGGACGACCGTCAGCCAACTGGTGGCCGAGTTCCTGGGCTCTGTCGAGTTCGCCCGCGCTTACCCAGACTGGCGCCGCTCGGGACCGGGGACTACCCAACTGGTGCCCACTGGGGAGGGCTTTCGGCTCTACGTTGACCCGACCGACTATGCGGTGGGCCACACCATAGCCCGCACGGGCGCATACGAGCCCGATGTCACGGCGGTGGTCCGGGCAACTCTGGGGCAGGGCGCCACCTTCCTAGATGTCGGCGCCAACATCGGTTGGTTCAGCCTGCTGGGCGCGGCCCTGGTCGGTACTTCCGGGCGGGTGGTGGCCATCGAGCCCAACCCGGTCAACGTCGCCATCTTGGCCAACAGCCTGAGGGAGAACGGGTTCGCCAACGTAGACGTACTGGCGGTAGCCGCCTCAGACCAAACCGGGATGGTCGCCCTGGAGACCGACGGCAGTAACGGGCGCGTCATCCCGCTCGACCACCCCCCGTCTGAGCCCGTCAAAGCCAGCTGGGTGGTGGCCGCGCAGCCCGTCGACTCGCTCATCAACTCGGCCGGCATCGCCCAGGTGGACCTGATCAAACTGGATGTCGAGGGAGCCGAACCCCTGGTGCTACGGGGAGCGGCCGCAACCCTGGCCCGGTACCGGCCCATCATCGTGACCGAGTTCTTTCCCCGGGCGCTCGAGTCGGCCCCCTGGGGGAGCCCCGCAGGCTACCTGGAGGAGCTGCGGGGGCTCGGCTACCGGCTGTCCGTCATCGGCCATCCTGCTGGCGAGCTGAACGATGAGGAGATCATGAAACTGGCCGACCAGCCCGGCAGCGACCAAGTCAACCTGCTGGCGCATCCGGTCTGAGGCGCTGGAGCCCCAAGGCGCGGGCACCTAAGGGGCGGGCCCCGAGGCGCCGGTGCCCAAGAGCCAGTGCCCTCGGCCAGTTCAGCCCAAGAGCTTGGCCAGCCTGGCCATCCCCTCTGCCAGGTCGTCGTCGCTCAGCGCGTAAGAAAAGCGCCCGCAGCCGGGCGCCCCGAACGCCTCGCCCGGCACGAAGGCCACCTTGGCTTCGTCCAGGACGATCTCGGCCAAGTCGAGACTGGTCATGGCCGCCCGTCCCGAGGCGCCCAGAGGTCGGCCGAGCACGCCGGCAAAACTGGGGAAGGCGTAAAAGGCACCCTCAGGCTCAGGGCAGAACACCCCGGGCAGCTCGGCCAGGGCCGAGACAATCGCCCGCCGGCGCCGGTCGTAGACGGCCCGCATCCGCTCGACATCGTCCAGTGGGCCGCTGACCGCGGCCAGGGCCGCCCTTTGCGCCACGTTGCATACGTTGGAAACAGAATGGCTTTGCAGGTTGATGGCCGCCTTTACCACGTCCTGCGGGCCGATCAACCAGCCAACCCTCCATCCAGTCATGGCATAGGTCTTGGCCACCCCGTTCACCACGACGCAACGCTCGGCCAGCTGGGGTACGGCCACAGGCATGGAGACCATGCCCGCCGTGCCGTAGACGAGGTGCTCGTAGATCTCGTCGGTGACGACCCATAATCCCCGCTCGTCGGCCCAAGAGCCGATGGCCACGATCTCTTCTTCGGTGTAGACGGCGCCGCTCGGGTTCGAGGGGGAGACAAACAGCAGGACCTTCGTCTTCGCCGTGACCGCCCGGTCGAGTTGGGAGAGGGAGACCTTGTAGCCGCTCTCGGGCGTGGTGGGGACCTCGACGGGCACCCCGCCCGCCAGGCGTACCGACTCGGGATAGGTGGTCCAGTAGGGAGCCGGCAGGACCACTTCGTCCCCCGGGTCGAGCAGCGTGGCAAATGCTTCTTCGATGGCCTGCTTACCCCCGTTGGTGACCAGCACCTGGCCGGCCTTGACATTGAACCCGGTGTCCCGTGCGGTCTTGGCCGCGATGGCCTCCCTCAGTTCTGGGAGGCCGGACGTGGGCGTGTAGTGGTGGTTGCGAGGGTCCCGGCAGGCGGCCGCCGCCGCCTCGACGATGTGGTCCGGGGTCGGGAAATCGGGCTCGCCCGCCCCGAAGCCGACCACGTCCTCCCCCGCCGCCCGGAGGGCTTTCGCCTTGGCATCGATGGCGAGGGTTGCCGACTCGGTCACGCTAGCGATGCGGCTGGAAACGCGCTGTTTTGGTGCCATAGGGTCATGCTCCCACAGCCGCCGGCCAGCTCACCAGGCAATTACCGCAAGCCGATAGGGCCGTATTGCTCTTTTCCGGGCTATCCTCGGGCGATCAGAGCAACCAGGCCAACGAGCTTCGCGGGGGTGGCTGTAATGGCGGCCGCTCTGGTCGCCGTAGCGCCCGCTCCTCCCCCGACGGCCCGGCCGTCGCCCGCCCCTCCCCCGACGGCCCCGCCGTCGCCGGCGACCATGCCCGCGGCCAGGTCGTACGTGCTCGTGGACGTGGGGACCGGCAACGTGCTGGCCGGGTACAACGAACGTGTGCCGCTCCCCCCGGCCAGCTTGACCAAGGTGCTGACCGCGCTCATTGCGGTGACCTACCTGCCGCCCAGCGCCATGGTGACCGCCACCCAAAGCACCGAGAACGTTTACCCAAACCGGGTCGGGATGGAAGTGGGCAAGCCTTGGCCCCTCTCAGACGTCCTTCATGCGCTGATCATCATGTCGGCCAACGACGCCGCCTACGCCATAGCCGGCCGTATCTCCGGCCAGGTGAGCGCGTTCGGCTCGGTGATGCAACGTTCGGCCGCCCAGATCGGCATGACCGACCACCCGGTGTTTCACGACCCAGCCGGCCTGGACGCCTCAATGGGCATCGACGGTGGCAATGAGGCAAGCGCCCGGGACTTGGCCATCGCCGGCCGGGACCTCCTGTCCGTCCCCGAGTTGGCCAAGATCGCGGACGAAGATACGTACTACTTCGTTGACCCAGAGGGCAAGCCCCACTGGCTGCCGGGCACCAACCACTTCTTCCTGGCCGGTTACCCGGGCGCCATCGGGATCAAAACCGGGTTCACCGACGCGGCTGGTGCCTGCGTGATGGAAGCGGCAAGAAAGCACGGGCGCACCATGCTGGCCGTCGTGCTGAACGGCTATAACCCTAACGAGACGGCCATCGACCTGCTTAACCAGGGATTTGCCACCCCGGTCAACGCTGAACCGACGGCTGACCACCTGCCCGAGGTGACCCTGCCTTACCGGCCGCTCCCCGTCCGTTTTCAGGCCCGAAAAGCAGCGCCGGGGCGAGGTGCGGCTTCGCAAGCCAGGGCCGCGGCTTCCAAGGTGGAGCCGGGACCTCCCCAGGTTCGGCGCGGCCACTCCGGGCGCGCCGCCCGGGGGGGGTTCGGGGCGGTCGCCGGCTCATGGCCAGGCCGGCTGCTACTCATGATCAGCGGCCTGGCGGCGATGTACGCATGGTTCGAGGCCGCCCGCGGGGCACGGGCCAGGAGGCGCCGCGCCGTTCTCCAGCCCTATGGGCAGGA
>JAKAWM010000111.1 GCA_021827285.1 Actinomycetes bacterium
GGGGAAGTCCACCTTCCTGCGCTGCATCAACCACCTAGAGAAGGTAGACGGGGGCCGGCTCACCGTGGGCGGGCACCTGGTCGGTTACCGCCAGCAGGGCGGGCGGTTGTACGAGCTGCGGGACCGGGAGGTGTGCCGGAGAAGAGCAGAAGTGGGGATGGTGTTCCAGCATTTCAACCTGTTCCCCCACATGACCGCGCTCGACAATGTGACCATCGGGCCGGTCCGGGTAAAGGGCGAGCCAAAGGCCGCGGCCGAGGACCGGGCGCGCCAACTTTTGACGCGCGTCGGGCTGGCAGACAAGGTCAGTGCCTACCCTCGCCAGCTGTCCGGAGGCCAGCAACAACGGGTGGCCATCGCCCGTGCCCTGGCCATGCAACCCAAGTTGATGCTCTTTGACGAGCCTACGTCCGCCCTCGACCCCGAACTGGTAGGAGACGTGCTGGAGGTCATGCGGTCACTGGCCGAAGAGGGTATGACAATGGTCGTGGTGACCCACGAGATGGGCTTCGCCCGCGAGGTTGGCGACAGCCTGGTGTTCATGGACCAGGGGGTCGTGGTCGAGTCGGGGCCACCCAAGGAGGTGCTATCCAAACCCAGACAGGAGAGGACTCAGGCTTTCCTTTCCCGGATATTGTAGAGCAGCCGGCCGAGCGCTGGCCTTTAGCTCAGGAGTGAAGCCGAAATGCGAGCCAACTACTCGATCCGAGCCGTTGCTTCACCGGCAGTGGCCGCAGCCTGCGCCACCTGGCTGCACGGCCTGATCTACATGAACATCAGCACGAGCGGGCAGTCCACCGCGGGCGTTTTCCGCTTGGCCCTGGCGGAAAGCCCCCTTTGGAACTCACTCAATGGCGCCCTCATCGAAACGGCCGGGTCGGTACAGCACGATTTCTCCCAGGATCTCGGTGAGATCCAAGCGGTAAACCGTCAATGGCAGGACTTCAGTGGCCAGGTGGCCAATTTTGACGACACCCTCAATAACCAGCAGCTTGTACAGGATCCCTCCACGGGGAAACTGTACGAAGCACCCTACTCATCTTACCGGGTCGGTCCCAGTGGCCCTGGTTATTACCTCGCCGACGGGCAGCGGTTAAACTCGGTGCAGCGGCCCTGACACCTTCAGGCCAAGCGTCCCAGTCGCACCAGCAGGGCCTGTAACGCCAGTAATTCGCCGGGATTGTACGCTAGGTCGGCGGACAACCCATCTATGATCCGCACCGCCTCGGCGGCGCGGGGGGCGGCCATGGCGCCGGCCACGGCCCGGTCCCGATAGGCGCCGGCCAAGACGGCGAGGCCGGCCCGTAGCTCATCGGTCCTCTGGCGCCGCTGCTCACGCCGGTGACGCTCCTCCAGTACCTTCGAGCTGCCAGCGCCCTTCCACCGGCCCGTCGCCGCCTTGCCGTTCACCCGGACAGCGCTGGCCTCCCAAGACGCTGCCTCAGCCAGCTCCGCCTCTTGCCGGGCCAAAAGGGGCGCAGAGCTCCTTTCCACCGACCCGAGCAGCTCCTTGGCCAGCTGGGTGATCGTGTGCCCGGTGGCGTCCAGGCGGGCAGGGACCGACGCCCAGGCCTCCCGGCGCGCCATGGCCTCGGGGTCCGACGCCAACAACCTGGCTCGGTCCAGGCGCCCCAAGGAAAGGCGCGCCAGCACACCGGCGCGGTCGGCGGGCACCCCGCCTGCCTCCAGCGCGGCCGTGATGTCCTCCTCCCTCAGCGGGCGCAAGTCAACTCGCACGCAGCGGCTAGCGATAGTGGCCAGTTCGGGCGGGACCAGGTCAGCCAGGAGGATGAAGATGGTAGAAGCGGTCGGCTCCTCGATCGTCTTCAGGAGCGCCGGGGCGGCCTCGCGCGCCAGGTGCAGATCCGCCAGCACGATGACCTTGCGCCCCGCTTCGACCGGGCCCATGGCAGCCAGCCGGGTGACCTGGCGCGCCTGGGCAATCGTGAGCGCAGGCCCTTCCCGTTCGAACACCACGAGGTCCGGATGCGTGCCCCGCCCCACTCGCTCGCACACTTCGCAGCCATCGTCGCCGTGACCGGGGCAGAGCAGGCGAGCCGCGAACCAGGATGCGGACGCCATTTTGCCTGCACCCGGCGGGCCGACCAGCAGGTAGGCGTGTACAGGATTGGACGCCGCGGCGCGCAGGACCTGGACCGCGGCGTCCTGACCGACCAAAGGGGCCGGCCACTTCTCCGGTGCCGCCATCATGTGCCGACCGCCTCCCTGACGCGCTCGGCTACCTCCTCGACCCTCCCGCGGCCGTCAACCACCCGCCAACGCTGGGGGTCGGCTGCGGCCAGCTTTCTGAAGCCGGCCTGGACTCGCTCCAAGAACTCGTCCCCTTCGGCCTCGATGCGGTCGGTCGCGCAGGACCGTCGAGCCCGGCCCTGTTCAACCGGGACATCGAGCAACACCACCACATCAGGCACGCGGTGCCCAGTGGCCCAGCCATCGAAGGAGGCCAACTCGGCCAGGTCGAGGCCCCGTCCGTAGCCCTGGTACGCAAGCGTGCTGCCCGAGTAGCGGTCGCACACCACGTCGTGGCCCTGCGCCAAGGCCGGCTCGACGACCTCGGCCACGTGTTGTGCTCGTGCCGCCAAGAGCATCAGAGCCTCGGCTTTGGCCACCGGCGCAGGCAGCGAAGGGTCGAGCAGCAAGCGCCGCAGAGCCTCACCCACGGCGGTACCACCGGGCTCCCGGGTCAAAACGGCACCCAGATCCTCCGCCAAAAGCCGAGCCTGGGTGGTCTTACCGGAGGCTTCACCGCCTTCTATGACAATCAAACGGGCCACGGGTTCAAGCTAGCCGCCGCTCCTGGGCCCAGCGGGTCAGCTGGTAGCGGTTGGAGAGCTGCAGTTTTCGCAGCACCGCCGACACATGAGTCTCCACCGTTTTTACAGAGATAAACAGCTCGCGCGCGGCTTCCTTGTAGGCGTAGCCGCGGGCGATCAGCCGCAGGACTTCACGCTCGCGCGCCGTCAACTGGTCCATTTCCGGGTCAAAATGCAAAGGTACTTCCGGCGTGGCGGCAAAAGCGTCCAGCACGAAGCCCGCCAGCCGGGGCGAGAAGACGGCATCGCCACCAGCTACCAGCTGCAGTGCCTCTACAAGCTCAGCGGTCGATATGGTCTTGGTCACGTAGCCTCGGGCACCGGCCCTGATAGCCGAGAGCACGTCCGCGGGCGCATCCGAGACCGATAACGCGAGGAAAACGATGTCCGGATGGGTGCTCCTCACCTGCCTGATCACTTCCGGGCCTCCCCCGTCGGGCATGTGGACGTCCACGAGCACCACGTCTGGCGCCAGCAAGCGTATTTCCCGCACGGCGCTGTCCACGTCCCCTGCCTCGCCCGCCACCTCGATGCTGCCCGCGCCCACCAGCTCGTGGCGCACCCCGGAGCGGAACAGCTGGTGATCGTCAACGACAAATACGCGCAACTTGCTCACAGCACGGTCCCCCGCGGCATTTGCATGGCGACCTCGGTCCCTTGGCCGAGCGCGCTGCGGACCGAGGCCTTACCTCCCTGGCGCTCAACCCGAGCACGGATCGACTCACTGATCCCCTTGCGGTCGGGGGGAACGGCCTCCGGGTCGAAGCCCCGCCCCCGGTCACGCACGAAGATCGAGATGGACAGAGGTTCAACTTCGGCGAACACCGAGATGACCTCGGCCCCGGACCATTTAGCCGCGTTGACGGCCGCCTCCCGGGTGGCGGCCACCAGGGCATCCAAGCGTTCGTCGAGAGGGCAGTCCCCCACCGTCACCACTTCAACGCGAGCGCCATGGTCTGCTTCAATGTCTCGTTGCAGGGACGCGACGGCTCCAGCCAGCGTCGTCGCTGCCCCCGCAAAAAGCGGGCCGGCCGGCGCCCCGCCGAACAGCCAAGCTCGTAGCTGTCGCTCCTGCACCCGCGCCAGCCTCTTCACCTGCTGGGAGTCGTCCGCGTTGCGCTGTATCAAGGCCAGGGTCTGGAGCACCGAGTCGTGGAGGTGCGAGGCAACCTCGGCTCGCTCCTCAGCCCGGGCACGCTGGCGCCGCTCGGCAGCTAGTTCCCGGCCCAAGCGTAACCACCAAGGGGCGAGGACCAGGGCAAAGCCGCCCACAACGGCCAGGGCGCCCAACAATAACCGGAGGTCGGTCCCGCTCAGGTGCGTGGGGGCGAGGAAGGCAGAGCTGCCCGCCCCCACCAGCGCCACCCCGACCGCCAGGCGGCAAGAGGCGATCAGCAAGCGCCTGCGGGTGGGGACCGCGGACGAATTAGCCCCCGAAAGCTGGTTAGCCAAATGTTGCAGCGCCTCCCGGTCGCCAGTACCGGCGTGGCGCCATACCGCCACCAGCCCGGCCAGGGCCACCCCACCTGGAGCCACCATGCCGAGGGGTGCACCCACGCCGGCAATGCCCGCCGCCACCATCACGGCGGCAATCCCGCTGGCCACCGCCAATACCAGGGGCAAAGTGCGCCGGTCCGACGTGGCCCGGCGGGCGATCGGCCCTTGCTCGCCCTCGGCCGGGATGAACAGCCACAGCAGCACGTAGGCGGCCAGGCCGGTGCCGCCGGCGAAGCCGAGGACGACGAAGGCGATCCTCACCGCGGTGGCCGTTACACCAAAGACGTCGGCCAGCATGCCCGCCACACCCGCCACGACCCGCGGTCTCTGGACGCGCCGCAGCCTGGACCAGGTCTTCTTGCTCTCCGCGGGTATCACGGGACGGCCTGCGACGGCCCCAACCGGCACCGCCGCAGCTTGCGGGGGCGCTTCGGGGGGTGACCAGCGGTAGGCGGGCTGGTGGGCCACAGTGTCCATGGTGTCACCTGGAGGCGGGCTGGTGCGACCAGGAAAAGCCCGGTTCGGCCCGGGTAGGCTGGCCAGGGGTTCTCGGGGTTTTCCCAGGGCTTACCCCAATAGAAAATCGCCCCGGTTGGGGCGATCATCGGCTCATGTACCAGAACGTTCCCCCGCCGCCACCACCCTATGGTGCCCCGCCCCCGGGGCCCTACGGGCCACAGCCCTACCGGCCACTGGTCAAGCGCTGGCGCCGCAGCACCGCCAACCGGCGCATCGCCGGAGTGCTCGGCGGCCTAGCCGAGTACCTGGGCGTGCGACCGGGATTGGTGCGGGTTGGCTTCGTCATCGTGTCCGTGTGGTTGCTGGCCGTCGGTGGCGGTGTCCTGCTCTACCTCCTGGCCTGGGCTCTTGTTCCCGAGCAAGGTGCGGACAGCTCCCTGGCTCAGGGCGCGTTCGGCGGCACCCCCTGGGCCAACTGGGACCGCACGGCCAGGTCCTGGGTCATCGTGCTCGGCTCGCTTGTCCTGCTGTCGCTGTGGAGCTTCGGGCTCTGGCCCTGGTGGCATTGGGCCGCCGTGCCCGTGTGGCTGATCATCGCCGGCGTGGCCGTGTGGGCCCTGGCTCGCCACCAGTCCTTTGCCGGCCCCGGCCAGGGTGGCCCAACCACCCCTGCGCATCCCGGCCCGTGGGCCGGGGGTACCGGCCCCGGTAGCGGCCCCACGGGCCCCGTAGCGAGCAGCCCCCCCGCTGGTTTTCCGGCCGGCGGGAGCTGGGCTGCACCGATGGCCGGCTCGGGATCCGCGGCCGGCGGGGCGGCATGGAGCGTAACGCCCGCCGGTGGCGTACAGGCAGCGGCACCCGGCCCCGACGAGCAGGCGGACCGGGCGGTGGCCGAATCCGCGGCCCAGCAGTGGGCAGCAGACCAGCTGGCGGCGGCCGGTGTACCGCTGGCCCCTCCCGGCACGGCCGCCCCGGCTCTGGTCCCCGCAGGGCACCATCGCGCACTGGTAGCGACGGTGGTCGCCGTCGTGGTCGGGGTGTTGCTCCTCGCCATGGTGGCCACCGCGGGCGTCGTGCACTGGAGCGGGGCAACCTTCGGCGGAGGGGTGGGGAACGCGAGTTATACCCCCGCCAATCTCTCCGAGGTCCATCCCAGTTACCAAGAGGCCGTCGGCAAGCTCAGGCTCGACCTCTCCCATGTCAACTTCCCGCCGGCTGGAAGGACGGTCAAGGTCGAGGTGGGCTTGGGCCAGCTCACCGTGGTCGTGCCAACCCAGACACCCGTGGTCGTCGAAGCCCAAACCGGGATCGGCCATGTCCACCTTCCTCAAGGCATGGGCCAGGGGCCCCAAGGTGTCGCGGGCCCTATCGGCTCCTCTGGTACGGACAAGCCCCGGCTGACCCTTGACGCCAACGTCGGTATTGGCGACATCTACGTCGCACGCGCCGGGCCCTAGCCGGCCCACTTGCAAATGCGGCCCCTTGGCTGCTGGGCCTGGCCATTGCGAAGCCGCCGGCCTCTCGCGCTTTTTGCCAGCTACCCTCGAGCCCGCTTGGACGGAGCATTGGCCGGCGTGCCGGCCTTCTTGGCCGAAGGGCTGGCCTTCTTGGCCGGCGCACTGGCCTTCTTGGCCGAAGGGCTGGCTTTGCGCACCGTACGCGCCTTTGCCCCTGACCCAGTGCTTGACGGCGAACTACGACCGCGGCGGCGCACGGCCGTCCCGCTAGCCGCGTCGGCCTCCGCCCGAGCCCGGCGGTCAGCCAGCAGCTCGGCCGCTCGCTCCAAGGTCATGGACTCGACGCTGTCGCCCCTGCGCAGTGAGGCGTTGACCGTCCCGTCGGTCACGTAGGGACCGAAGCGGCCATCCTTCACCACGACCGGCCCGCCGCTGACAGGGTCAGTGCCCAGTTCAGCTAATGGTGCGGTGGCGCGCTGAGAACGCCGCTGTCGAGGTTGGGAAAAGATGCTGAGGGCTTCGTCGAGGGTCACCGCGAAAAGCTGGTCCTCATTTTCGAGGGAACGGTACTCCTTGCCTCGGCGCACGTAGGGCCCGTAGCGACCGTTGTCGGCAACGATCTCCTCCCTGGTGGAAGGATCGCGGCCCAGCGACCTTGGCAAGCTGAGGAGCCGGAGCGCGTCCTCAAAGGTCAATTCTTCAGGGATCATGCCTGCGAGCAGGGAGGACGTCTTTGGTTTGGCCGCCGATGCCTCGGCCTGGCCGAGTTGCACGTAGGGGCCGAAGCGGCCCGAGCGCACGAGGACGGGCAGGCCGCTTTCGGGGTCGTTGCCCAGCTCCCGGTCAGTACGCTCGGGCGGCGGTGCGTCCAGCAGTTCCCGCGCCCGCTCCACAGTCAACTCGTCCGGCGCCAGGTCCGCAGGCACGGTCACCCGGCGGTCGCCCTCTTGGACATAGGGCCCGTAGCGGCCCACCCTTACCACTACGTCGGAAGCCTCGCCGCCCACCGGTACGGAGTTGACCTCCCGGGCATCGATCAAGGCTAGGCGCTCAGCCACCATCTGTTTCAGCCCTGGGCCCTCATTGTCCGATGGGGGGCTACCGAAATAAAAGCGGGTCAGCCAAGGAAGCGGCTCTTCGTCGCCGCGGGCGATGCTGTCCAGGTCTTCTTCCATCTCGGCGGTAAAGCCGTAATCGACCAGTTTGGCAAAATGCTGTTCCAAAAGGCTCACGACAGCAAAAGCCGTCCACGAGGGCACCAGGGCGCTCCCTTTTTTCCATACGTAACCCCGTCCCTGGATGGTGTCGATGATGGAGGCATACGTGGAGGGCCGGCCCACGCCCATGTCTTCCAGGGCCTTCACCAGGGAGGCTTCGGTATAGCGTGCCGGGGGTTGGGTTGTATGGCCTTCGGGGACCAGTTCTTCGGTGCGAAGCCCTTCACCCCGGGCCAGGCGGGGCAAGCGCACCTCCCTGTCCTCGAGCTCAGCCTCTGGGTCGTCCGAGCCCTCGACATACGCCCTGAGGAACCCCGGGAAGCTGATCACCCTCCCGCTGGCCGCGAACTCGGCGTCCTCGCCCGCCGAACTGGTGGCGCCCAAGCGCACCTGGACGGACAGACCTTGGGCATCGGCCATCTGGGAAGCCACCGTGCGCTTCCAAACCAGTTCGTAGAGCCGCAGCTGGTCACCCCGGAGGCCGCTGCGCTCGGGATGACGGAACTGCTCGCCGGCGGGGCGGATGGCCTCGTGGGCCTCCTGCGCGTTCTTCACCCGTTTGTCGTAACGGCGAGCCTGGGAAGGCAGGTACTCTTCGCCGAACA
>JAKAWM010000112.1 GCA_021827285.1 Actinomycetes bacterium
GACGTCCACCTCTCCGGTGGGGTCGGCATCGGCGGAGTGCTGGAGCCACCCCAGGCAGCTCCTGTCATTATCGGGGACCAGGCGTTGATCGGCAGCCGTTGCATGATCACCCAGGGCGCCCAGGTGGGCACGGGGGCTGTTCTGGGTGAAGGCTGCGTGCTCAACCCAGGCATCCCTGTGATCGACTCCGAAACGGGCAAAGAGCTGTCCCGAGGGGTGGTGCCGCCCTGGTGCGTGGGAGTGGGCGCCACCAGACCGAGGAGCTTCGAGGGAGGGACCTTCGGCTTGCCGTGCATTCTTGTCGTACGCCGGCTCGCCGAGGGCAGGCGCCACAGCCGGGCACAGCTGGA
Organism: Actinomycetes bacterium; assembly: GCA_021827285.1. Lineage (GTDB taxonomy): Bacteria > Actinomycetota > Acidimicrobiia > Acidimicrobiales > Palsa-688 > JAKAWM01. The sequence continues at coordinate 351 of JAKAWM010000112.1, forward strand.
GGAGATGCTGCGTGACCACGGCGTCGGTGTGTAGGCCCGAACCGCGATGACCGAGGGGCACGCGGCTCGTCCAAGCGACTTACTGGCGCTGACCGCCGAACTTGTTGCCACACCCTCGGTTTCCAAGCAGGAACGCCAGATTGCCGACCTCGTCGAATCCCGCCTGCGATCACTCGCCGGCTTGGGGGTGTACAGGGTGGGGGACAACGTGGTTGCCCGTACTGAACTCGGGTTGCCAGTACGGGTGGTGCTGGCGGGGCATCTCGACACCGTGCCACCTGCAGGAGGCAACGACGTTCCCCGTCTGCACGGGGAAGTACTGGCCGGAGTTGGGGCAGCCGACATGAAGGGCGGCTTGGCGGTAATGCTCGACCTCGCACGTTCGGTCGCGGCCGGTGCGTCGAGCGGTGGCGGCCCTGCGCTCGACGCAACGTTCGTCTTCTATACGGCCGAGGAGATCGCCCGCAAACACAGTGGTCTCCTCGTCCTGGCCCGAACGCGGCCCGACCTACTGGTCGGTGATGCCGCCGTGGTCTGTGAGCCGACTGGTGGTGCCGTCGAGGCGGGCTGCCAGGGGGTGCTCAGGGCACTGGTGAGGCTGGCCGGCCAGCGTGCTCACGTCGCCCGCCCTTGGTCCGGGCGCAATGCCCTCCACCGTCTGGGCCCGCTGCTTTGCGCCGTCAGCGCCTGGCCTGCCCGGCACGTAGACCTCGAGGGCTGCAACTACGTAGAGTCTCTTCAAGCGGTCAGAGCCGAAGGCGGCGTGGCGGCGAACGTGTTGCCCGATCTGGCCGAGCTGGAGCTCAATTACCGCTTCGCGCCGGACCGAGACGTCGATGCCGCCGGCCAGGCCCTGCAAGACCTTTTGGGCCAATGGCTGGACGACCGGGACAGCTTCGAGGTGGTGGACAGTGCGCCTGCGGCTGCACCCGCTCTGGGCCATCCGGTCCTGGCCGGTCTAGTGGCGGCCGCCGACGGGCACGTGCGGGCCAAGTTGGGCTGGACCGACGTCGCCTTCTTTGCCGAGCGGGGAGTCCCGGCAGCCAATTTCGGGCCGGGCGACCCCGAGATCGCCCACACGGCGACCGAGTTCGTCACCCGCCAATCGCTGGTGTACGCTCGGCGGGTGCTCGGGCAATTGCTCGGCGTGTAGAAGCTCATGCGTTGCTCCGGGCCATGAAGGCATCCAGCTCGTCCCGGTTGGGCGGGTCCGCCCCCGGGCGCGTGCAGGCCAAGGCGGCGGCGCTTGTAGCCTGCTCGAGGGCGGCCCGGAGATCTTCGGGACCGAGCCCGTCGAGTGTCCCGGGCCCCGCGGCGAGGGCACCATGGTCGGACAGCCACGCCAGCAGCCCAGCGCTGAATGTGTCCCCAGCCCCGATCGTGTCGGACACGTCCACTTTGGCCGCCCGGGAGCTGCACACGGCCCCGCTGCGATGGAAGGCGGTCGCCCCCCCGGCGCCGTAGGTGACGATGACCAGGCGAGCCTCGGCGGACAACCATCGCCGGGCAACGTCAGCCGGGCCGTGCTCAGGTGCCAGGAGGCCGAGATCCTCTTCGCTCAGTTTTATGATGTGGGCACCGTGCAGTACCTCGGTGAGGCGTTCGCGGTACCGGCTGAGGTCACCGATGAACCCGGGGCGGACGTTAGGGTCGACCGAGATCACGGCCTGGCTTTGCTCGCGGACTGCTTGCAACCACTCCGATAGCACTTGGGCGCCGGGCAGGAGCGCCAGCGCCAGGGAGCCGGTGTGCACCGCGCCCACATCACTCAGCGCGTCGGGGGCGATCAATTCGCCGGGTGCCCATTGCCAGTCGGCTGTCCCCGGCCCGTAGAACGTGTAGGAAGCACGGCCGGCAGAGTCGAGTGCTACCACGGCGAGGGTGGGTGGCTCGTCGGCCTGGACGGAGGGCGCCAGGTCCACCCGGTTGGCCCAAAGGTGCTCACGGAGCCAAGGCCCGAAGCCCTGATCCGAAAAACGCCCGGCAAAGGCGGTCGGCACACCGAGCCTGGTTAACGCCAGGGCGACGTTGGCTGCGCTCCCACCGGGGAGGGCGAGCAGCCGTTGCGACCCCTGGGGGGCCCCGGCCGGGCCCGAGCGGGGAGCGGGACCGCCTTCCTCGGGTGCCAGAGGCGCCAAGTCAACCAGGCACTCACCCACCACGAGTACCTTGCTTGGCACGGCTGGGCCGGTCATAGTGACCATCACGCAGACAGTAGTGCCCGGCTCCGTGGCCTATGGTGACGGAGTGCAGCCGATCACATTGGGCCCCAACCAGCCTCTCCAGTTCTACCGGGGGGGCAAGGAGATCGCCGCCTTCCGAGGGAAGGCTCAAATAGACGAGTACCGCCCGGAGGACTGGGTGGCGTCCACCACAGCGCGGTACGGACTGGAGCCGGACGGGTTATCGAGGTTGCCCGACGGCCGCTATTTGCGCGATGTCCTGCAGTCTGACCCCCAGGCGTGGCTGGGGCCCGAGCATGTGACGCACTTCGGGGCCGAGCCTGCGCTCCTCGTCAAGCTTCTCCACGCCGGGGAACGTTTGCCTGTCCACCTCCACCCAGATCGCTCTTTCGCGCTTCGTCACTTGGGCTCCCGGCATGGTAAGACCGAAGCGTGGGTGGTGCTGGGCACGGCCGGCTCGGAACCTTCCGTGTGGCTGGGATGGTCCAGGGACGTCGCGGCGAACGAGGTAGCAGGTTGGGTGGCCTCGCAGGACCGAGCATCGATGCTGGGCACCCTGAACAGGTTGGTCGTGCGCCCAGGTGATGCCGTGCTGGTGCCGGCGGGGATGCCCCATGCCATTGGGGAGGGCGTGTTTTGCGTCGAGGTCCAAGAACCCACCGACTATTCGATAATGATCGAGTTTGATGGCTTCGACCTCGACCCCGCCGGAGGTGAGCTGGGGTTGGGCCGCGAGGTGGCCTTGTCCTGCCTGCGCCACCAGGCTTTGTCACCCGCTGAGCTGGGATCGCTGACCCGGAGCAAACCTCACAGCTGGTCAGGGATCGAAGAAGTGCTCCCTCCCACCTCTCGACCCTACTTCCGCGCCCAGCGGGTGAGAGGCGAGCACGCAGTGGCCATGGATCAGTCCTTCGCTGTCATTGTGGTGGTCCACGGAGACGGGGAATTAGAAGGCGAAGATTGGAGGTTGGTTTTGCACCGGGGCACGACGGCCGTCGTCCCTTGGGCCGCCGGTCCCTCCACCGTGTCCGGCCCGGTCGAGTTGCTCAGGTGCTTGCCCCCCCTCGTAGCCGACGCCCGTCAGGATGACCCTGCGGCCTAGCACTGCTACAGAGCCGTGGCCACGTCGGACAGCTTTCCTCACAGCCGGCGTAGGACGGTCACCACCTTGCCATAAATCGCTACTTCTGCCGCCGGGAACACCATGGGCTCCATGCTGGAGTTGGCCGGTATCAGGGTTATGTCACCGTTCTTGCGTGAGAAGGTCTTGACTGTCGCCTCGCCACCAGGGATCCCGGCGACCACTATCTCGCCAGGTTGGGCATCGGGCTGCTGGCGGGCAACCACAAAGTCACCGTTGAAAATGCCGGCCTCCACCATCGAATCGCCGCGGACCCGCAACATGAAGACATTGCCCGAGCCGGTTAGTTCCTCCGGCAGGGGCATCAACTCTTCGATGTTTTCGGAGGCAAGGACATTGGTACCGGCGGCTACATCACCGACGAGAGGTACATAGCGGGGCGCGGGTCGTTGTAGGGCGGCCCCAGAGGCTGAGTCGTAGCGCACCTCGATGGCGCGCGGCTTGGTGGGGTCACGCCGGAGGTACCCCTGCCTTTGCAACGTCTTAAGGTGGGCATGGACCGTGGAGGTCGACGCCAGCCCGACAGCCTCACCTATTTCTCTCACCGACGGCGGGTAACCGCGTTCACGAAGCTGCGCGGCTATGAAATCCAGTATCTCCCGGCGCTTGCCGGTGAGCACGACGTCGCTCAACTTCGTCTCCCTTGTCGGGTGTTCGGTCTTGATGCCCCCCATCATACCCGGTCCCGGCCACTGGGTCAAACATATGTTCCCCAGGTTGTGCACTTCGGACGGCAGCCGCAGCTCGGTTCGAGAGGACGCTGCTGGCAGTTCGTCCCAGCGCCGCCCGCCGATGGGCCTTGACTACGAACGTACGTTTGCTAGTGTAGCTGTGTGTCGAACGTATGTTTGCTGGAAAGGGAGGGTACGTGGTAGCGGTCAGCTCATACGAGCGGTGCGGCGGGTTGAGGCCAGCCAGCCCTGGGCAAGCCCGACCAGGCTCGACCGGAGCGGATAGGCTCAGGAGCCCGGCCGGTTGTGGGGCCGCTGAGCTGCAGTCGTGGGGCACGCAGGTCGTCCCGGCCGCCAGCCGCCGGCCCAGTCGTGCGCATCCGTCGTTGCCCGTGCCGAAGACGTCCCAGCTGGCTTGTCGCTGGGTCTTGGTGCTGTTGGCGGCCGGGATGACGATCTCCTTCCTCCTGCTCGGTGTGGCCCGTGCCGTCTCGGCTCTCTCTGGTCCCGCGAACTTGCGTGGCTGTGCAATGAGCCAACCAGAAGCCGGCGCCCCGGGCTGTTCGCAGATCTACGTAGCGCGGCCAGGGGACACGATCTGGGCGGTAGCCGTCATGTTCGGCAAAGGTAGCGACCCTCGACCTCTTGCCGACCAACTCGAAGCCGAGATAGGTGGGGGAGTGCTGCAGCCTGGCCAGCACCTGAGCGTGCCATAGGTGCTCCGCTGTGGGGACAAGGCGGTGTTGCGAACCTCGCCCGGCTGGCAGAGGTCGGTCTTGGCCCCCTAAATAGCCTGGCCAACCGGATGCTGGCCCAACGCCAGGAGCCCATGCCCCCTTCTGTCCCGGGTCTCCACTCCACCCGGGATAATGTGCGCAACGTGCACAGCCAGGGCAACGATTTGAGTGATCCCCAAGCGAGAAGGGCGCGCGGCAGGTGAGCACCGCCCCTCCAGCTTTGGTGGACGAGCTAAAAGAGGTGGCGCTGTCCGTGGGCATCGGCGCAAGCGAGATCCTGCGGACCTACGCCACGGCGGCCCTGGCCCAGGTCAGTACGAAATCGTCTCCTACCGACCTCGTCTCCGAGGCTGATCGGGCCTCCGAGGCGTATATCGAGTCCGCCCTGCGGAAGGCCCGGCCGGGCGACTCGTTGCTGGCCGAGGAGGGGTCGGCCCATGACGGAGGCTCTGGTGTCCGCTGGGTCGCTGACCCCTTGGACGGGACAACCAACTTTGTCTTCAGGCTGCCGGCGTACTCGGTGTCCCTAGCCGCCCAATGGCAGCGCGAGACGGTGGTGGGCGTGGTGGTTGACCCTTCGCGCCAAGAGACCTGGATGGCTGTCCAGGGCCAGGGTGCGTGGTGCAACGACGAGCCCTGCCACGTTGCGAGCGACCGCAGCAGCGTGGCGACCGCCCTCTTGGCCACCGGCTTCAGCTACCAGCCTGACCGGCGGGCCGTCCAAGGCGCCGTACTGGCTATGGTGCTCCCGGTAGTACGCGATATCCGGCGCTTCGGGTCGGCCGCGCTCGACCTTTGTTGGTTGGCTGCCGGAAGGTACGACGGCTACTACGAGTCGTGGTTGAACGAGTGGGACTGGGCGGCAGGGAGGCTCATTTGCCAAGAGGCGGGTGCGTCCACCACCCTGGTCAATGGACGGACGCTGGTGGCTTCGGAGCCTGATATACATGCCGAACTGGTCAAGCTCATCGAGGCTGCTGAGCGGCGCGCCGACGGCGACCTGCGCTGGCCTCAGCTACGGCAAACCTGAGCCTGCTGAGGTGGTGGCACCCGTGCTGGGCTTGGGCTGGGTGAACTTAGTCAGCAGGCCAACCTCCCGTTGGAAATCACCCGCGCCCGTAAAGCCCTTGTAGACGCTGGCAAAACGGAGGTACGCGACTTCGTCGCAATCCCGCAAGGTCTCCAGCACAGCTAGCCCGATCTGCTGGCTGGTGACTTCGGGCCCCTCCAGCCGAAGGCTCTCTTCGATCTCGGCCGCCATCTTTTCCAGGGTTGCAGGTGCCAGCGGGCGGTTCTTGGCGGCAGCACGCATGCCCGCCACGACCTTGGGCCGTTCGAACGGCTCCCGCTGCCCCGACCTCTTCACGACCACGAAGGGCACCTCCTCGACCCTCTCGTAGGTCGTGAAGCGCCGGCCGCACTCCAGGCACTCTCGCCGTCGCCGAGTGGCCGCGCCCTCATCTGCTGTCCGCGAATCGATGACCTTGTCCTCAAGGGCCGAGCACCAAGGGCAACGCACCAAGCTGACGCTACCAAGCCTTGGCCGGGGTTTTCGTCTCACCGGCCAGCTAGCGTCTTTGGGGTGGCAGAGACGCCGCTGCAGCCGGGCGCAGAGGGAGCACCGGAGCTGGTGCTCGCCATCTACGCCCACCCCGACGACCCGGAGGTTTCGTGCGGTGGGACTCTGGCCCGTTGGGCGGCCGCCGGGAGCGAGGTGCACGTGTGCATCTGCTGCGACGGGGACAAAGGGTCCCTGGATCCCTACTGCCGGCCCGAGGACCTCGTGCGCCGCCGCCGGGCAGAGGCAGAGGCTGCGGGCAGAGGGTTGGGCGTCAAGGGCCGACATTGGCTCGGCTACCCTGACGGCGAGATCGACAACACGCCCGAGCTGCGCGAACGCCTCGTGGCCATCGTTCGCCGGCTGCGACCGGACACCGTCGTGGCGCCCGACCCGACAGCCGTGTACTTCGGTGCCAGCTACATCAATCACAGGGACCACAGGGTGGTGGGATGGGCTGCCCTGGACGCCGTGGCGCCTGCTGCTGCCAACCCGCACTATTTCCCTCTGGCCGGTGCCGCTCACCAGGTAACAACGCTTTACCTGTCGGGGACCCTCGAGCCAGATTTCTGGGTGGACATCACCGAGACGATCGACACCAAGGCGGCATCGCTCTCCTGTCACGCGTCTCAGCTCGGGGAGGGGGGAGAGTGGTTGCGCAACGTGGTCCGGCAGCGTGCCGAAGAGGCAGGCAGGCAGGCTGGAGTGCGTTATGCGGAGGCGTTCCGAGCGGTGACGCCCCGGTGACCCGCTCGGAGGGTGCTCCCCCGGCCGACCGGGACGCCGCCGCCGCGGCAGGCCTCACCCATGCCACGACGACAAGCGGGGATGGCTCTCCGGCGGCGACAGACAGTTCTGTGCCGTTGGCTCGTTCGGTGCTTCACGTAGACATGGACGCCTTCTTTGCCGCCGTCGAAGTGAAGGAGCGTCCTGAGCTAAGGGGCTGGCCAGTGGTCGTTGGAGGCACCGGCAGGCGGGGTGTGGTCGCGTCGGCCAACTACGAGGCACGTGCCTTCGGCGTGCACTCGGCCATGCCCATGGGCCAGGCCCACCGCCTTTGCCCGCGCGCTGTCGTGCTGCCGGGCAACTTCGAGTTGTACCACGCCTACAGCCGGCGCTTGCACGAGATCTTCGCCAGTTATACGCCGCTAGTCGAAGGCATCGGGCTGGATGAGGCCTTTTTGGACGTTACCGGGGCCACGGTATTGTTCGGTGCCCCGCCGGTGATCGCTACCTCCATCCGGCAAAGGGTCAAAACCGAGCTCGGCCTCGATTGCTCGGTGGGAGTGGCGCCGAACAAGCTGGTAGCCAAGCTGGCGTCCAAGTCCGCCAAGCCCACGGCGTCAGCGGCGGGGCCGCGGCCGGGCCCCGGTGTAATTGTCGTGGCCGAGGACCAGGTGCTCGAGTTCATCTGGCCG
>JAKAWM010000113.1 GCA_021827285.1 Actinomycetes bacterium
ACCAGCATTATAGTCATCTCTCAACTCAACTTTACGACGCCCAGCTGTTCTCGCACGTCGTCGAAGTTCGAATACGAGTGCCCACGGTCCACGGGTTCTGAGCAGGTCTTTTGTGCGGGAAGCCGCGCGGCCACATCGCCACTCACACTACGGACCGTTCGGTCACTATCACACCCTCTTGTCGCAACGACGGGCCAGCGCGGTTCCACTGTCGTTCGGCATCCCCAGCAATCTGGTCCACCGCAGGTATTAGTGAAATATGAGCACCATTCCGCCAGCTTGGGCGAGGAGCACGCCGCGCAGCTTGCCCTCGGCAACTAAAGTTGCCACGACTAGCTAGCTAATGGCTCGACCGACTGTTACCTCCTGCAGTGTGTTCGGGTGTCTAAGCTCGACTGGGACGGTCCGCTAGATCACAACGGGCTTGGACGGGTTTTGCACATGGTCTATCTGGTGCAGGACAGCTGCGGTCCAAGCTTCTGCCGCCTTGGTGATGGCAGGGAGCGAAGCGTCTAACAGGTCGTCGCAGTAGCCCGTGACACCGAATATCTTCTTTGCCTTGAACACGTCCAGGTACGTCCAGCAGCTTGCCGAGTACGGCGGGTTGTAGAACTGCACGAAGGCACGAGACGCACTACCGTAGCTGCCATAGCCTGGGACCGGTTTCCACCCGTCCGCCCGCATCTTGGCCCAGTTCACTTGGGAGTAGAACACGTTGATGTCGCCGGGAGTCGGGCACCCGATCAGGAGCTCGTACTCCTCGGGCATGTCGCTGAACTGGGCGAAGTCGGTAGCGGTACGGTCACAGCCTTTGGGCGCTTTGATGGGCAGGGACGGCAGGGACTGTTTGGTCCAGGCGTCGTTAGAAGCTTCGACAGCTGCATAGGGGACTAGGTACTTGCTGAGCGCCGGGGGCGGCCCTTGGCTAGCCGGTGCCACGTCATTGGGGGGCAGGATGCCGGGCGGTATGGGGGCGGCGCAAGCCGCGCAGATGGCAGCAAGGCCAACTCCAGCGGCTGCCATCAAGGTCCCTTTGTTCTTGAGCCAGGAAAGGTTGTTCATAGCGTCTGGTCCTTTCAATGTCACCGAACCGATAAGTGACCCGATGGTCGTGTTGTGAGTGAAGACGGCACCATTAGGACCCTGGCCTCCACTGGCTGTTCCAGCGCCAGTACGTCCCCGCCGTGGGCTCGACCGTAATGGCGACGGTGCCGATCCCAGTGGACTGGTTGTTGTAGACGTAACAGGTGCCCGTCTTCCCCGGTTGCCACTCAGGCGGCAGGTTACATACCACGGATGCAGCGTTGGGGACATCGAAACCATTACCAGTCGTCTTGTGCAGGTCCCCCAGGACCGCCTGCTCCATCACGTGTTCGCTTGGGCCTTGGTAGGAGCCGGCCTGCAGTGCGACGGCGACAACCACGACTACGACGACAGCGAGGATCTGAGCGCTAGAGACCACCAAGGCGACCACCTCCCGGTAGCTCCCGTAGTGCTTGGCCAACCGCCACAGTGCCATCACGAGCCCGATGGGCGCGAAGACCAGAATCGACAGCACGAGCGGCCCCCAAGTGCTCACGCCAGGGGCCGACCTAGCCCGCTCTTCGGCCGCCTCAAAGGCCCCGCAGGAGACCACATGTTGCTCGTACAGCGTGGACTGGACCGATGCCCCGCAATGGGGACAGGCCCTTGTGTCTAGGGTTGGGCGATCACCTACCTCTCGTGCAGCAGTTGGGCCGGGAGGTCCCGGCCATGTCTGGTGGGCGGCCTGGTCCCTGTCCCAAGTGGCCGGTCGAGGGCCGTCAACATCAGGCTCGCGTACCGGCGGAGGTGCCGGCTGGCCACGCGAGTACAGGCCAGTTAGCTGGCTCGCTGACCGGTCAAAGCCGGCAGGTGCAAGCTCTCCCTCACCGTGCGGTGCCGGGACTGCGGCAGAGTTGACCCTTGCCCCACACCTGCGGCACCATGCGAAGCCCAACGGTACAACATGGCCGTTAGAACAAATAAGATGCTCAGGACTGGTAGGGGCGTCCATAGCAGCCTGCCACCCTGTCCAGCCGTTGCGCTGACAACCTGCGTTTTGCCATCTCGCACGGCTCCTTCTGTTGAGCAAGAGCCCATGAAGCTACTGTCGACCGGTATTTAGCACACCTCGATGGGGGCGGCTAGGGCCGAAGGCCTCTTAGCCATATTGCAGGAAGCCTGCTACCTGAGCGGTATCCCACGCGCGCTGTACGGGCCACTTTGGGCGCGGGTGGAGACGAAAGTCACGAACCTAACAAATTGGCCCTGTCGGACCGAAGTCCCCTACCGAAACGCACTCGGCGGTTGTCGGCGGCTTGGAAGAGGCCAGGGCCGTGACCAATTGAGAAGCGATCATTGTCAACGTAAGCGAAGAATGAGGTGGCGATGACAGAAGTGAAGCTGTTCTGACGGCTGCCTACGTGGCCGAGCACGTCGAGCCTCACAGCAGCCAACCGAAGCACACCGCATCCCAACTCGGGCCTTCTCGTACGTAGAACCGGTGGGCCTCGGTGCGCGCAAACGCCGAGTCGAGCTCAAGGTGCATAGCGCCCCTGGTGCGCGCCCATTGCTTGGCGCCGTCCAGCAAGGCCTTGCCTATGCCGAGCGAGCGGTGGTCGGGGTGCACTGCCAGGTCCTCCACCCAGGCTCGCTGGCCGAAGCGCACGGGCTCGATGTCCAAATAGACGGTACAGAAACCCACCAGTTCGCCAGTGTGCTCAGCCAAGAGCACGGTCGCAGCCGCCGAGGACGAGGCACGCCGAAGCCTCTCCTCGGCCACCAGCGGGTCCCACTGGGCAGGGCGCGAACCGGGGGGCTCGAACAACCAGTCGAAGGCAGCGACCAGCCTGGACGCGTCGTCAGGCGCGGCCGATCTGAACTCGAGCTCAGGCGGGCTCATGGCCGCAGCGCCTTGAACTGGCGGGACTACGGGGCGGGATAGCGGGGGTGGAGGCCGGACGGCGCTGGCCGTCCGGTGCCGTGTGGCGGGAACGGGAGGATCATGGGGGCTCCTGGGCTGGGTCCGTGTCCGTAGTGTTCGCCCAAGCGAACAGCTCTCAGCTGGCCAAGCTAGCTGGACCGCTCGGGGCTGGCACTAGAAAGGGCCTATGCAGATCGGAGTCGTGTACCCACAAACAGAGCTGCCCGCTGACCCAGGCGCCGCGCGCGCCTACGCGGAGGCGGTCGAGGACCTTGGCTACCGCCACGTCCTGGCCTATGACCATGTGGTCGGGGCCGACCCGGCGGCCTACCCAGGATGGTCAGGCCCCTACGACATCGACACGACCTTCCACGAGCCGCTCGTCTTTTTCGGGTTCCTCGCCGGTCTCAGTGCGCTGGAGCTCGTCACCGGCGTCATCATCGCCCCCCAGCGCCAGACCGCCTTGCTGGCCAAGCAGGCCGCCGAGGTGGACATCCTCACCGGGGGCAAGTTCCGCCTGGGCTTGGGCATCGGCTGGAACTGGGTCGAGTACGAGGCCCTCGGCCAGGACTTCGCCACCCGGGGCCGGCGCGAAGAAGAACAGGTCGCCTTCCTGCGAGCCTTCTGGACCGAGCGCAGCGTGAGCTACCAGGGGCGCTTCGACAAGGTGATCGGCGCTGGCCTCGCGCCCCGACCGGTACAGCGGCCCATACCCATCTGGCTCGGCGGCCAGTCAGAGCCCGCCTACCGCCGTATTGGCAGGCTCGCTGACGGCTGGTTCCCTCAGGTGCAGCCTGGGCCCGACTTGGACCGTGCCCGCGCCGTCATCGCCCAAACTGCCTTGGGTGTAGGTCGTGACCCTTCGGCTCTCGGCATGGAGGGACGGGTCGGGTTGGGGGCGGGCGGGGCCGACGCCTTGGTCCAACAGGTTCATCGCTGGGAGGAGGTGGGGGCAACTCACGTCTCGGTCAACACCATGGGTGCGGGGCTCTCTGGCGTCGACGGTCACCTGAAGGCCTTGTCCGTTATTGCCGAAGGGCTCAGGCTGGCCCGGGGACGATGACCCCAACTGGCCTGTCTTCCTATTTGACGTTTCGCTCGGCGGCCCTAGGTGTGCGAGCGGACGCCGAGACGGTCGTGGTGCCAGCGCCCAATAGCCTCGCACAGTCGCGCGCATAAGCACTGAATGGTCGTGCCGCCCCGGTACGCTCGTGTAGTGAAGATCGCCGTCACGGGGTCGGGGGGGCTGATCGGGTCAGCGCTATGCGCCCGTCTCGAAAGTGCCGGCCACGAGGTGGCCCGCGTCGTGCGGCCCGGGGCAACGCCCAGCGGAAGGACCGTGAGCTGGGATCCCGAGCATGGCACCATCGACCGGGCGGCCCTGGAGGGCTTCGACGCCGTGGTGCACCTGGCCGGAGCCGGCGTGGCTGATCGGCGCTGGACACCCGAACGCAAGCGGATTGTGCGCGAGAGCCGGACGACGAGCACGGCTCTGCTGGCGAGCGCCTTGGCCGACCTTGGGCACCCTCCCCGAACCCTCGTCAGTGCGTCGGCTATCGGTTACTACGGCGATCGGGGCGACGAGGACCTGGACGAAACATCTTCTCCCGGCCACGACTTTTTGGCTCAGCTCTGCCGAGACTGGGAGGCCGCCGCGAGACCGGCGACCGACGCTGGCGTGAGGACCGTCTTTGCCCGCACGGGCCTGGTCCTGGCTGGCGAGGGTGGGGCCTTACCCAAACTCGTGCCCTTGTTCCGGCTTGGTTTAGGCGGGCCGTTGGGCTCTGGCTCTCAATGGTGGAGCTGGGTGAGCATCGAAGACGAAGTGGACGCGCTCGCGTGGGCCCTTGAGAATGAGTGCAGCGGCCCTGTAAACATTACGTCCCCCACGCCCGTGACCAATCGGGAGTTCGCCCGCGCCCTAGGTCGCGTCCTGCGCAGGCCTGCCTGCCTGCGTACGCCCCGATTTGGCCCCGAGCTGTTGCTCGGAAAAGAGCTAGCCGCGACCCTACTGTTCACCAGCGCGAAGGTCCATCCCTCGGTGTTGCAAGGCACTGGATACCCATTCCGGAGCGCCCAATTGGAGACGGCGCTTCACCAGGCCCTTGGCACGGCCTGAGGGGCGGTGCCTCCGAAAATGATCGCAACCCCCGCGCCGGCCGCCAGTCGGGTTTAGCCGCGGGTGCCGGCAGGTCACAGCGCCGATCCCGCCCGAACCGGCGTGTCGGGCCGACCCCGTCCGAACCGGCGTGTCGGGCCGACCCCGTCCGAACCGGCGTGTCGGGCCGACCTTGAGCGCGGGGCCAGCACCGTATATGGTAGGTAGGCACTACTACAGTGGCGTAGTTGACAACTTGTCAAACGAGAGGTGATGCATGGCGCGACGCCGAGCACCAGGAGCGCTGGAGGCTGAAGTCCTGGCCGCGCTCTGGGCTGCCGACCGGTCGCTCACACCTGAGGAAGTCCGCCGCCAACTCCCGGGCGAGCTCGCCTACACGACCGTGATGACCATCCTCGTGAGGTTGCACGAGAAGAGGGCGGTGCGACGGGAGGCGTTGGGCCGTGCCTACGCGTACGCCCCGTTGCTGGACGAGGCCGGCCTTTCGGCCAGGCGCATGCAGGCCCTGCTCGAAGGCGGGGCAGACAGGGACGGCGTGCTGAGCCGCTTCGTCGCCTCCCTGGACGAAAACAGCCGCTCCGCACTGCGCAAGGCGCTAGGGCCGGAGCCGTGAGCATCGACCGGGTGCCGTTGGCCGTCTGGGTGTCAGTGCCCCTTGTCGCCGCCGCGCTCTTTGGTGCCCTGGGGCCGCTCATCGCCCGGCGATTGGCACCCCGCCGTGCCACCTGGCTTCTTTCCGTGGGCTCGCTGTTGATGGCAGCCAGCACCGCCGTCGTCTTGATGCTCGTGGTCCTTAGCGCGGCCGGCACAGTCCCGGCAGTCGCAGGGCTCGGCCATTGGTCCTGGCAGAGGGTCGAGGCCGGCCAGCACTTCGGCGAGGGGATGGCCGCGGTGGCCTTAGTAGCCCTGGCCGCCCAGTCCGTCTCGGCGGTACATACGGGCTGGCAGCGGGGCCAAGGGCTCGTGGCTGCATGGATTGCGTGCCGGTCCAGCCCGGCCCAGTTGGTGGTGCTGCCCGACGCCAGGCCGGCGGCCTTCGCCGTGCCGGGGTGGCCGGGACGCATCGTGACCACGAGGGGCCTGCTGGAAAACTTCTGCCCAGCCGAACGCCGCGCCGTCCTCGCCCACGAGCAAGCTCACCTGGATGGTCACCACGACCTGCACGTGACGGGGGCAGTACTGGCAGCCGCAGTGAACCCCTTATTGAGGGCGGTGCCCGGCGCTCTTCGCCTCGCCACGGAGCGCTGGGCGGACGAAGCGGCGGCTAGCGCCATAGGAGACCGCGCCTTGGTGGCAGCCACCATTGGCCGGGCGGCCCTCGAGCCGGAGCGTCTCGGGCCTCGCTCGTCCCAGGCCATGGGAGTGGCGGGGAGCGACGTCGAAGCCCGCGTGGCCGCCCTGCTCAGATGCCCGGCGGCGCGCCGTCCCCTGTTAGAGGCCATACTGGCGGTCCTGGCCCTGACCGCCATCGGCGCATCCATGCTGGCTGCTCACGACATCGGGGAGATGTTGCAAGCCGCCATCGTGCACGTCCACCCACCCGCGGTGGCAGGCATACCTTGAGACCGCGGCCATTGCTTAGGAGACCAGTTTGACCCACTTCCTGACGAGCGAGGTCACCCGTCACGGCTACGCGGCTGTGTTCGTACTGATGTTGCTCGAGTCAGCCTGTATCCCTATACCGAGCGAAGTCATCATGCTCTTTGGCGGCGCCTTGGCGGGCGGGCTGCTGGCATCCGGCCACGCCCATGTTGGCCTCGTCGGGGTTGCCCTGGCGGGAGCTGTTGGCAACCTGGCGGGGTCGCTGCTTGCCTATTGGGTCGGTCGTGCCGGCGGGCGGGCGCTCTTGGAGCGCTACGGTCGCTACCTGCTCATCCGGCCCGAGCACCTCGATCGAGCCGAGCGCTTCTTCGCCCGCCGCGGCAGCCTGGCTGTGCTGATCGGGCGGGTCCTGCCGGTAGTGCGGACCTTTATCAGCCTTCCAGCCGGTGTGGCCGAAATGCCCATCTGGCGCTTTAGCGCTTACACCCTGGCCGGGTGCCTACCTTGGACATTCGGCCTGGCCGCGGGTGGCGACGCCTTGGCGTCGCACTGGCGTTCAGTCGCGTCTGCCTTTACGCCCGCCAGCATCGTTATCGCCGTGCTCATCGTGGCCGGCATCGGCTGGTGGGCATTTCGCCGCTTGCAGGAGCGCCGCCACGAGCCTGCTGCTCAGGCGGTGCGAAGCCCTGAGGAAGGGTAGCCCTGCGGCGGAAAGCACAGCGCCGGAAAGCACAGCCAGCAACGGGTCGGGCTATGCGGTGGCCCAGGATCCGGCCCAACGTCGTCAGCTTGTTGGTGCGTGCTGCCTGCCCAGGCTTCACGACTTGGTGCGCCCACATGGGACGCCCTAAATACCAGAAGGTGCTTCCCGGATAGTTGGAAAACTGAGGAGGTTCAGAGTTCTCCCATTTCCTCTCCTGGCAGGACCACGCCCCGCACTCGGAGGATGTTTGGGCCTGATGCTGGGAAGGGTACGTTACGTATACGAGGGCTCGGCCCTTGTCAGAAGATGCCTTCCTGTCAGTAAACGCCCGACGCAAAGCGAGGTGGCGTAAAATGTACAAAGCAGCTGGCACAGGTCTGATCGGTCTCGGACTGGTGTTCGTGACGATCGGGGCCATTTTGAAGTATGCTGTCTACGGGGCCCTATCTGGGTTCAACATCAACACCACTGGCCTGATCCTGCTTGTAGTGGGTATTGGGGCATTCGTCGTAGGCCTAGTGGCCTTTGTCATTGCTTCTTATAGAAAAACGACGGTGAGCGAGATAGCGCGCAACCTACCTGGTGGTGGCCGGGAGAGGATCTACCAAGAGCACGAGAGCCCGATACTTTAGAGAGCTCTTCGTGTGGCGCTGGTCAGCCGGCGCCAGGCCCGGGTCGGCGCCTCTCGAAACAGTCGCCCCGACTGTCCACAAGGAGTTGTC
>JAKAWM010000114.1 GCA_021827285.1 Actinomycetes bacterium
GGCAGCGGCGTAGGCCAACTGGGAGGGCCGAAGCGGGCGGTGGCTCCAGTCGGTCAACCGGTCGCCCTTCCCCAACCGCTGGCCGAGGAACCGTTGGGCCAACGAAGCCAGCGAAGCCGACCCCGAGCCGAGGAAGCCGGCCGCCACCTGAGTGTCCAGCAGCCGCGACGGCAGTTGGTGGCAGGATCGGTCCAGAACCTCCAAATCCTGGCTCGAAGCGTGAGCCACCATGGTCCCAGGCCCACCCAGCAGCTCAGCCAGCGGCTCCGCGTCCACCGCCAAGGGATCGACCAGTGCCACCTGGTCCGAAGCGGTGCCCGCGTCCTCTTGCCAGGCGATTTGCACCAAGGCCAAACAGGGCCAGTACGTCTTTTCCCGGTGAAACTCGGTGTCCAGCGCGTAGCGCGGCGCGTCCCTCAGCCGCCTCAGCACTTCGCTCAGCTGGCCGCCCGTCTCGACCAGGAGGGGAGCTCCAGCCATCAGGTGAGCTCCGGGCCCGACCAGGCCCGGAGCTGGGTCAGGCTGCGGGACAGCACCCGCGACACCTGGATCTGGCTGATGCCGACCAGGCCGGCTATCTCGGTCTGCGACCACCCGGCGAGGAAGCGAAGCGAGACGATCAGCTGCTCCCGTTTGGGCAACCGCGACAGCAAAGGATGGAGGACCAGGCGGGTTTCTACGTCGGCGAACCGAGCATCCCTCTCCCCCAACCAGTTGGAGGGGAAAACATCGTCCCCCTGGCTGCCAACCGTCTCCAAAGAGGCTCCCGTCCGGAGCGCGCTCGCGTCAAGGGCTTCCACAACTTCATCGACGGTCGCACCCACCTGGTCCGCCACCTCGTGCACGGTCGGTGATCGCTGGTTGAGCTGGGTCAGCTCGTCGATGGCCCGCTGGGCGGCCATGTGCAAGTCATGGACCCGACGCGGCGGCCGTACCCACCACCCCCGGTCGCGGAGATGGCGCTTCAGCTCCCCGAGAATGGTGGCCGTGGCAAACGTGGTCAGTTCCGCACCCCGGGATGGGTCGAAGCGGTCTATCGCCTTCAGCAGTCCCATCATGGCCACCTGGTTGAGGTCGTCGGAGTCCTCCCCTCTCTGCATGAACCGCCCCGCCAGCGAGTAGGCCAAGCCCTGGTAGGCGGAGAGAAGCAGGGCGCGGGCGTGCTCGTCACGAGTGGCACAAAACCGGACGAGTGCCTGGCGCACCTCAACACGGCGGTCGGCAGCCCCCTCAAACCGGCTCACGGTGGGCGCTGGAACGGCCACGAGCACGAGCTTACCGGGAGCCCAACCTGGCCTGAACCGCAGTGCGCGGTTCAACCGCCGTAATTCAACCTGGTGTCCTCCATGCGCAAAAGGAGCGCCTCCTCATCGGGGGCCGAACAGTCCACCACCTCGCCAACAAAAAGCGTGTGGTCACCGACCGGCAACCGGTGGCGCACTTCGCACTCGAGCCAGGCCACCGAACGGCACAAGACGGGCACGCCCGTTGCCCCATCACGAACCTCGACACCACCCAGCATCCCTGGCTCAGGCCCCTCCTCGGCCGGCTTGGTGAAGGTCCGGGCCAGGGCGCGGTCCTCTCGGCGCAAAAGGCACAGGCTGAAGGCCCCGCCCTTGTCCACCAACTCATGGCTCAGGGCGTCGTTGCGCACCGAGACGGCCAGGAGTTTTGGCTGCACCGAGACTTGCATGGCCAGGTTGTGGGTCATGAGGTTGCGCCGGCCCCCAAACGCACTGCCGAGGAGGTAGATGCCGGCCGGCATCCTCCACAGGACCCGCCTCCTCAACCGGTCGTAATCGTCTGGGTCCTTACCCTTGGGGAAGGGCCCTACCAGTTGGCCAGCCATGTTCCCCGAGCGTAACCTCGTGCCTGGAGCCATGGCTGCCAGGTGCCGCCACGAGAGCCGCTGGAGGCAGCACATTACTGAACCGTGCGTGTTCGACAACGTCGTGCAGGGACGCACCCAAGCCCACATGGTGCTCGAAGAGGAGGCCCTGGTGGGTTTCCTCGATTACCGGCCGGTCTTTGACGGGCACACTCTGGTTGTGCCGCGTAACCACTACGCCACCCTGGCCGAAGTACCAAAAGAGCTGTTGGGCACCCTGCTGGCCGCTGGCCGCCGAGTCGCCGCCGCGCAGCAGGCCGTGCTGGGCGCACAGGGGACCTTCTTCGCCCTGAACGACGTAGTGAGCCAGAGCGTGCCTCACGTCCATCTCCATGTCGTCCCCCGGCGCTTTGGCGACGGGTTGCGCGGCTTTCTCTGGCCGCGCCATCGCTACCCAAGCGAAGAGGCTGCGGCAGCCCTGGCCGCCAGCCTGCGAGCGGCTTTGCCGCTGGCTTAGCCCGGTCCCTAGCCGCCCAGGCTCGCCCTCATCGGAGTGCCGGAGGACACCACCGACTGGTCCCGGCCCGCTTCCTTGGCCCGGTAAAGCGCCTTGTCTGCCGCGCCCATGAGGGCCTCCTCGTCTCGCCCATCGCCAGGCGCGGTGGCGATACCGGCGCTGGCTGTCACCTTCCGATTGATGCCGGCCGCGGCCACGGCCGCCCGGACCCGTTCGATGACGCTGAAGGCGTCACCTGCGGAACAGCCAGGCAAAACGACGGCGAACTCCTCACCTCCATACCTGGCCACCAGGTCCACCTCCCTCACCTGGCTCACCATAGCCGTCGCCACCAGGCGCAATACCTCGTCTCCGGCCAAGTGGCCGTAAGTGTCGTTGATTTCCTTGAAGTGATCGAGGTCCATCACGGCCAGCGATAGCGGCTCCCGGGTGCGCGCCGCCCGGGCCACCTCACGGGCCAAGACCCGGGTCAGTTCGCGCCGGTTGGCCAGGCCGGTGAGGCCATCAGATGCTGCCAACCGGGCTATCTCGGCATTCAGGTCGGCATTGCTCAAGGCGAGCGCGGCGTGGCCCGCGAAGCGGGCCACCATGTCCAGGCTCCGGCGGCTCATGCGCCGGCCCAGAGGGGGCCCGGCCTCGAAAACCAGCAGACCCAGACGTTCTCGGTTGGCCCTGAGCGGGGCCACCACGACGTTTGTCGCCCCTGGCATGACCGCGCTTAGTGCCGGGTCGGAGGCGACGTTACGCACGAGGAGCGGAGCGCTGGCGGCGAGGGCTCGCTGGGCCAATTCGCCTCCCAAGGCTGCCCCGGGGAGCGCTTGGACCGGCTGGCTGACCGGCACGCCATCGTCTTTGGTGATGACGCGGATGGCCGAAGCACGGCCCCTCCTTTCCCAAATAACGGCGCCCTCTCCGAAGCCAAAAGTGGCCAGGACGCTGCGAAGCAGGATCATCGCCAGCTCTCGGCCGTCCTTGCTCGCTTCCATGGCCTTTTCCATGTCGGCCGCCATCGTGCTCAGGGCATCGAGTTGAGCCTTGGAGCGCCGCAGTTCCCGCTCCGAGAGGGTGGAAAAGTACGCCGCGCTAATGGCGATGGTCCAGAACCCCATCACCCTTACAGCCACCCCTCCGAGCGATGGGCTGGCCTCCTGGGCCGCCCCCAGCAGCCTGGCTACCGGCCCGCCGAGTTGGAGCACACTGACCCCGAGCAGTAAGGCCGAGTCCCAAAGAGCCACCCTCATACCTGTACGTGGGCTGGCCAGGAGAGTCACGGCCACCAACTGGACCGCAAAGAGCAGCAAGAACTCGCTCTGGGTGCCCCCAGAGGGCACCATGAGCAAGGCGAGATAGAGCGGGTCGATGGGAATGAGCATTTGCTGCATGGGAGCACGTGAGCGCCTCTTGTGCCGCGGCTGCGAACCGCCGACGGCCACACCGGTCGCCGGAGGGGCGCTCGGGGCGACCTGGCGTGCCCTTCGAAGGTCAACAGCCCAGCTTCCGAAGCCAAGTCCCAGGTACCCGGCACTAAGCGGGAGCACTTGCCACACTGTCATCCCGAACTGGTGCGGGACGGCGGTCGCTCCCATGACGGCGAGAGCGGCGATGGCCACCCGTACCACCTGCAGGGCGCCGAAACGTTGCTCGAGGCTGATGTGCTCTGGATTGGCCAGCCACGCTCGGCTGCGTAGCGCCTCCCTGGCCTTACGCCCGGTAGCCTTTAGCCGGCGGGCGAAGTTCTCCCTGCCCGGCCCGGGGACGTGCCCGCCCGCCACGGCCTGAGTGGGGGCGGCCTGGTGGCGTTGCATGTCAGTCAAAGCCAACCGAATCTTCGTCCTTGCGCGCCGGAGCCTCGACGTACTTCGGATCTCGCCTGTCGATCAGCCACTGCAGGACTATGAACAACAACGCCGCTCCCCCCAGCGCCAACGGGACAGTAACGGTGGTGTTGGCGGCCAGCGTCCCGCCCACCCCGCCCCGTGCCACCGCGATCACCGGTTGGCCACCGACCAAGCGTTCGCCCAGTGGGACCGTCGTCGGTGTCACCGGCTGCGGCACGAGTTGAGGAGCGTGTGCCCGGCCCGCTGGCTTGCGGGAGGAAGAAGGCGGCTTGGCCCTCGACAACGTCTCGGGCCCTCCCCGATGAGCCTGGCCAGACGATCGCCTCGCACCACTGCCCTTGGCGAAGGAGGTCAGGGCCAGGTGCGCGTGCCCGGTTGCGCTGTGCGCCTTAGCCGTCCCAGGTCCAGCTGTCCCCGTACTACTGGCGCCCTTGCTGCCCGTCCCGGAGGCGCCAGGCGCCCTCCCCCCCGAAGCCGCGGCCCCCACTCCCGAGCCATGGCCCGTCAACGTCCGCGACGGGCCAGGCTGGTGCGGTGTCCTCGCCGTGTTGACCCTGGTCGGGCCGCTGGGAGGCGCGCTGTGGCGGGGCGCACTCGTCGGGGTGGAGGAAGGCACCGGGCCTGAAGCGGGTGGAGAGGCCTGGGACAGGGGCCCACTGGTTGGAGGAGCGGTGTTGGCGGCGGGGACGGCGGGCGGTGCTAAGGGCGAGGTAGAGGCAGCCGAAGTGGGCGGCGTGGTGGTGGTCGGCGGCGTGGTGGTGGTCGGCGGCGTGGTGGTGGTCGGCGCAGTGGTGGTGGTCGGCGCAGTGGTGGTGGTCGGCGCAGTGGTGGTGGTCGGCGGCAGTGTGGTCGGCGGCAGTGTGGTCGGCGGCTCGGTCGTAGTGGGGGACGTGGTGGGCACGGTCGGGCTCGGGACGGTACCGGTTGGCGCCGTCGTCATCGGAGGAAGGGTCGAAAGGGGCACGGTCGGCCAGGGCCCGCCGCCAACCGGCTGGAGCCACGGCACCCGGGTCGTCGGGACCGGTGTGGTTATCGGGACGGTCGTGGCTGGCGGCGACGGAGCAGTGGTGGGAACGGTCGAAGGAGGAGACTGGTCGCCCCAAGGGCGCCCATCGCCTTGGCCATTGCCCCAGCTCAAACCCTGGCCCCCGGACCAGCCCTGTCCCTGACCGCCGTTTTGTCCCTGACTGCCCCCCTGGCCCTGGGCCTGACCACCCTGTCCCTGGCCGCCCCCCTGGCCCTGGGCCTGACCACCCTGTCCCTGGCCGCCGCCCAATCCAGCACCGGAGCCTTGGCCCCACCAGCGTTGTCCTTGACCCTCTTCACCGGCTGACGCTGAGATGAAGCCGTAGGTGGTCCCGTTGCCTGGCGCGCCAGGAACCGTCACAGTCGTGCCGTAAGCGCCGGGCCCATCGCTGGCCTGGGCGGCGGTAGCCCCCGCGACCAAGACGGCCCCTGCCAGGCCCAATAGTGATGCTACCCGGGCATAGCAATGCCCGTGACCACGCTCCGCCGCTCGCAACTCCCCGTTCCTCTCGTAAGCCCCCGCTCCTTTCGAAGCGCAGATAGGCCCTCGCCAATTAATCGGCTAGGAACATCCTCGCTTGAGCAAAACGGGAGCTATGGAGCAAAAGCGGCAAGGCGTGGGGAACCCCCCGGTCGCAGCTCACTTGCCGTCCCAAGAACGTGCCGACGGGCAAGATCCACGGTACCGGCGAGCGAGCTGACTAGGGTGCCAGTAGTGCTGTGCCAGGGACTATTCGCCCGCTTACCACGATCAAGGCGGTCCGCAAGCGGGGGCCTATTGCACTATTCGCCGGCGCGCATAGCCATACGCACCACGTTCACCGCTTGCAGGCCTTTGGAGCTTTCCTGGATTTCAAATTCCACAGGCTCGTTCTCTTCCAGGGTGCGGTAGCCCTGCCCCTGGATGGCCTTGTAGTGGACGAAGACATCGGGCCCGCCATCCTGAGAGATGAAGCCATAGCCCTTCTCCGGGCTGAACCACTTGACCGTGCCAGTTGCCATATTGCAGTTCCCTCCTTTCCTGGCCAACTCCGGGCCACCTCACTGCTTTGCCCGGGGGCCCCGGCTTGCAGCCGGGAGGGAACTGCTCGAACTCCGATGCTGCACCCTCTGACGCTAAAGTAGCACGGCAGTCGCGTCACGCCAAGCGGAAGCACTTTCCTAGCATTGCCACCTGCCCAAACGGTCCCCGGCAGCCCGGGTCTAGCCCTCCCAGAAGGGCTTGGCCAGCTCGTCACGGTGGCAAGCGCAGGCGCATAGGCGGTCAGGCCCACCGGGCAACGCTCGCCTTAGCCATCACGCTCCGTCAACCCCGTCGATAACCTAAGCTACGGCCATGCAATACCGCCGTCTGGGCACCGCCGGCCTGCAAGTGAGCTGCCTCGGGTTCGGCTCGTGGGTGACCTTCGGGGAACAAGTGGGCGACCAGACGGCCACGGAGTGCCTGGCCGCCGCCCACGAGGCCGGTGTCAATTTCTTCGACAATGCGGAGTCTTATGCGGGCGGCCGTTCCGAGCTCATGATGGGTAAGGCCTTCGCCACGCTTGGCTGGCCGCGCCACAGTTTTGTCGTCTCGACCAAGGTCTTCTGGGGGTTGCACCCTGAGGTCAACATGCGCAACACCTTGAACCGGAAGTACCTGCTACAAGCCATTGACGGCTCGCTTGAACGCCTCGGCCTCGACTTCGTGGACATCTTGTACTGCCACCGACCCGACCCTGCCACCCCCATCGAGGAAACGGTTTGGGCCATGACTGACATCATTGCTGCGGGTAAGGCCCTCTATTGGGGGACCTCCGAGTGGTCGGCGGCAGATATCCGGGCCGCTTGGGAGTTGGCCGAACGCCATCATTTGAGAAAGCCGGTCGTCGAGCAACCCCGCTACAACCTGCTGGACCGGGCCCGAGTAGAACGCGAGTATGCCCGCCTCTATGAAGATTGCGGCATTGGCCTCACAACCTTCAGCCCGCTAGCGGCCGGTCTTCTCAGCGGAAAGTACCTAGATGGCGTCCCCGAAGGCAGCCGGGCCACCTTGGCCGGTTACGACTGGCTCAAGGCCAACCTCACCGACCCCGGGCGCAACGCCAAAGCCCGGCAGCTGAAGGGTGTCGCCGACGAGCTCGGCTGCAGCATGGCTCAGCTTGCCATTGCCTGGTGCCTGCGCAGCCCGCACGTCTCCAGCGTAATAATGGGCGCCTCGAAGGCCGACCAGATCCGTTCCAACGTCGGCGCCCTGGAGATCGTGCCCCTCCTGAGCGGCGAGGTGATGGAGCGGCTCGATGCCATCAACCCGCCCTCCTAGGCTTCACATGCGCCCAGGTGCCTCAATGCCGAGCAAGTCGAGGCCCTTGCCGAGCACCCGGGCGCAGAGCCCGCACAACGCCAGCCTCGAGCCCCTCAGCGTGTCATCCGGTGCACTCAGTACGGGGCAGTGTTCGTAAAAATCGGTGAAAGAACTGGCCAAGTCGAACAGGTACCCGCACAGCTTGTGAGGCGCGTAGCTCTCGAGGGTGACGGCCACCGCGTCCCCGAACCCGAGAAGTTGCTTGGCCAGTACGCGCTCTTGGGGCTCAACAAGGGCTGTCAAGGCATCGGCGGGCACGGCCACATCCGAGCCGGCCCTTTCGAAAATGCTGCAGATACGGGCGTGGGCGTACTGGAGATAGGGAGCGGTGTTGCCGTCGAACGACAGCATCCTTTCCCATTCGAACTTGTAGTCGCGCACCCGATCAGTGGAGAGGTCGGCGTATTTCACGGCACCGATCCCAACGGCACGGGCCACCTGGCTGTAATCCTCAGCGCGGAGG
>JAKAWM010000115.1 GCA_021827285.1 Actinomycetes bacterium
ACCTGAGCTGGCCCTGGAGACGCACGCACGCGAAGAGCTTGGAGTGGACCCAACCGCGCTTGGCTCTCCGTACGCTGCCTCTATTTCTTCCTTCTTGACTTTCGCCCTCGGTGCCATCATCCCGCTCGTGCCTTGGTTCTTCTTGCGAGGGACAGCCGCACTAGTGACATCGGTCGCCATCGTGGCCATCGCCGCGCTCATCGTTGGCTACCTCCTGGCGCGCGCCACCGGACGTTCCCCTATTTACAGCGCCGTGCGCCAGCTCACCGTCAGCATGGTGGCAGCCGGGGTCACCTTCGCGGTCGGGACGCTCATCGGCGTCAACGTCTGAGCGTTGGCTCGCAGCGGAAGACCCGTCTTTGTCGTCGATGCGGCGCGCACACCCTATGGGCGTCGAGGCGGTGCCCTGGCCGGCTGGCACCCTGTCGACCTCGCGGCAGAACTGCTGTGCCGCCTCCTCCCCCGGGCGGGCGTGGAGCCCGGCCAAGTGGAGGGTGTCTTGCTCGGCTGCACGTCACAGCTCGGGGCGCAGGCGGGCAACATTGCCAGGCGGGCGACGTTGGCGGCAGGGTGGCCCGAAAGCGTGCCTGGCGCCACTGTCGAGGCGCACGCTGCCTCTTCTGCCCAGGCGGTCCACTGTGCCGTCGCCGCGGTCGCCTCAGGTGCCCAGGATCTCCTGGTGGCGGGAGGTGTCGAAGCCATGTCGACGGTACCTTTGGGTTCCAGCCTCGCTCAGCCCGTGGTCGGGAAGCCTTTGGGCCGGCGCCTGGCCGAGCGCTACAACCGAGGGCAGGGCCTCCCTCCACCTGGCCTGGCTGCCGAGGAGGTGGCACGCCGGTGGTCGCTCCGGCGCGCCGACCTCGACGCGTGGGCCCTCGGGAGCCACCGCAAGGCGAGGGCATCGCAGGCTGAGGCGCCGGGCTACCTGGTCCCGCTCGGTGGGCTCGACAGGGACGAAGGCCTCGGCCACTCCCCGGCCCGCTCGGGAGTACGAGCCCTGGTGCCCGCCTACCTCCCAGGCGGCGTCGTGACCGCGGCCAACATGGCCAACGAGGGCGATGGTGCGAGTGCCGTGGTGATCGCGAGCGAAGCTACGGCTCGAAAGTTGGGCCTGGGCCGCAAGGCGCGCATTGTGACGCTGGCGAGCGCGGGCAGCGAACCAGCTCTGTGGCCGGTTGCCACCGTCCCCGCGACGAGGCTCGCCCTGCGCAAGGCCCGCCTGCCCAGTGAGGCCATCGATTGGTGGTACGTGCATGAGAGCAGTTCGGCGGCCGTGTTGGCATGGGTGACCGAAATGGGCGTGCCTGCTGAGAGGGTCAACCCCGATGGGGGTGCACTTGCCAGCACAGACCCGGCCGGTGCAGCAGGCACAGGCCTTCTCGCCATGGCCGTGCAGCGCCTAGCCGATGGTCGCGGTGGACGAGCCCTAGTCGGGTTGGCCGGAGAAGGGGGTATTGGGCTGGCCTGTATCCTCGAACGGGCTGGCTGAACCGACAGGGGCGGGTTGTCCACAGCTGTGGACAACGCTGCGAAGTGTTACAAATTTGTAACTTTCTCGTAATGTGACGGGGCGGGCTTAGCGGTATTGGGTGGACACGGCAAAGCCGCAGACGATGAGGCCCAAGCCGCCGAGGAGGTACCAGTTGGAGGGGGCCGAGGGGAGCAAACT
This sequence comes from Actinomycetes bacterium, assembly GCA_021827285.1. Lineage (GTDB taxonomy): Bacteria > Actinomycetota > Acidimicrobiia > Acidimicrobiales > Palsa-688 > JAKAWM01. The sequence continues at coordinate 1,670 of JAKAWM010000115.1, forward strand.
GATGTAGTTGAGGACGATCATCAACACCCCGACAGAGAAGAAGGCAATCATGATCGCCGGCACCCACCACGGGCTGTGCCGGTACTCGGCTGGGAGCGGTGCGGTGTAACGGCCGCTTGTGGTGGTGCCCGTGGCGCTGCGGCGTGCCTGGGCGCTCGGCGTCACCCGCCCAGGAGCGTCTTTGGTGCGGCGCGGCATGCCTTTAAAGATAGGCGACCGCGAGCCCGGGCTGGCTAGCGTCTTCGGCGTGGACAGCGCGCCCGTGCTCGTGATCGACAACTACGACTCGTTTGTTTACAACCTGGTGCAGTACCTGGGCGAACTCGGCGCCGAACCGGTGGTCATGCGTAACGACGCTCTCGACCTGGACGGCGTGGCCGTGATGCAACCCTGCGGCGTGCTCATTTCGCCCGGGCCGGGGCGGCCCGAGGACGCCGGCATCAGCGTGGCGGTCGTGAAGTCTTTCGCTGGAAGGTTCCCGGTGCTAGGGGTGTGCCTCGGCCACCAGGCCATCGCTCATGCGTTTGGTGCTCGCGTGGTGCCGGCCAACGAACTGGTGCACGGCAAGACTTCCGAGGTGGGCCACGATGGTAGAGGGGTCTTCCTGGGCCTCGCCCAGCCCCTTACCGCCACGCGCTACCACTCTCTCGCCGTCGACCCGGCATCGTTGCCACCCGAGCTGGAGGTGAGCGCGTGGGCCCCAGACGGCACGGTTATGGGCCTGCGGCACAGGGTCCTTCCGGTGGAGGGCGTGCAGTTCCATCCGGAGGCAGTGTTGACCTCTGGCGGTCACCGTCTGCTCGCCAATTGGCTGGTTGCATGCGGCCTGCCCGCGGCACTCGAGGCGCTGGCGTCGTTGCCTTCCGGTGCTGGCGCGGCCTAACAGGGCCACGACAGGCAATCTGCCCGGCTGCGACCGCGCTCCCGCGTGGGCAAGCGCACGTCCTCGGCACCGCAACTGCAGCCGAGTGAAGGTCCCTGGAAGGTAGCCCTAGCCGAGCCCTAGCCGTTCTGGCTAGCGTTCCCATGGCCGTGACCTGGGGGCCCGAAGTGGCCCGGGGGGCCGGTGGGTACGGAAGTGGTCGCCGCCGGCGAGGTGGTGGTGGCCGCCGGCGAGGTGGTGGTCGCCGCCGGCGAGGTGGTGGTCGCCGCCGGCGAGGTGGTGGTCGCCGCCGGCGAGGTGGTGGTCGCCGCCGGCGAGGTGGTGGTGGCCGCCGGCGAGGTGGTCGTCGCCGCCGGCGAGGTGGTGGTGGTGGTGGCCGGAGGAGTGTACAAGCCCACCTGGAGGGTGACCGTGCTGCCTTGCGTCACGGGGGTGCCAGGGAGTGGGTGGGTGGCGATGACAATGCCGTTTTTCGCCGGGTTGGTGGTCGCTTGGGGCACGATCGCGGAGATGAGGTTGAGCGCTTTCAGTTGGTTCTGCGCCTGCACCTCGCCCTCGCCAATCAAGTTGCGCGGGATCGTGCTCTGCGGTTGGCCGCTCGACTTGTACAGGGTGACTGTCGTCCCCCACTGCTCGGAGGTACCGGCCGGGGGCGAAGTGTAGATGATGAGGCCCTTCCTGACGGTGGAGGAGGCCTTGGCGACGCTATTTGCGGCCGGCTTCAGGTGTGCGGCGCTCAACTTGTAACCAGCCTGGGCCGGGGTCAAGCCCTGGAGATTGGGCACGATCGTCGTCTTCAGCCCTGCCGAACAGTAGACGACAACGGTGTCATGCCACGCCACTCGTTGCCCCGCAGGGGGGCTCGTGGAGATTACGAGGCCCTGGGCAATCGTGTTGCTGTTGTGCTGGGTGGGCTTGTCGCGCAATCCCAAGGAGGTGAGCAAGGTATCGGCCGAACTGCAGTTTTTCTTGGTTAGGTTGGGGACAGCCACAAGCGGAGGCCCGGTGCTCACGTCAAGGGTGATGGTGTCGTTCCCGGAGGCGGCGGAGCCGGCCGCCGGCGAGGTGCCGATCACGAAGCCTCTTTGGACAAGCTTGCTGGTCTCGGGGTGGACCGTGGGGTTATGGAACCCAGCCGAGGCGAGCTTGGCTTTGGCCTCCGCGACGGGCAAACCATGTACGTTAGGCACCTTGCTTGCGGACGTCTCACCCCACCAGCCCGCGTTGCGGCCAATGAAAAACACGAGCACCCCGAGCACCGCCAACAGCACGGCGAACAATGAGGCCCACCAGGCGCCCCGGGAGCGCTTGGTCGTTTCGCCCCCCATGCCGCCGTAGCTGGCCACATAAGTGGGGTCTATTTCGTCGTCCCCTCCGCCTCCCCCCAGGTGAGAGCTTTCGCGGCCGGAGTAATAGGGGGGCGGGCCGGCCACGGCCCTCGTCTCCCCCGGGCGGAGGCCCTGCGCCGCGGCGACCGGTTGCCCGGCTTGGAACCGGGCCAGGTCGTCGCGCAGGTCCGCCGCGCTCTGGTAACGCTCGTAGGGGTCTTTAGCCATGGCCGCCATGACTATGGCCTCGAAATCGGCCGGCACCGAGGGGTTGACCTGCGAAGGAGGGAGCGGGTGCTCCCTAACGTGCTTGTACGCTATGGCGACCGGGCTGTCGCCCGAGAAGGGCGGCCTTCCGGTGACCATCTCGTAGAGCACTACCCCGAGCGAATAGACGTCGCTACGCGCATCAACCGCTTTGCCTTGGGCTTGTTCGGGCGAGAAGTAAGTGGCAGTGCCCATGACCGCACCGGTTTGCGTCAAGCCTTCGCTCGCGTTGCTCACCGCGCGCGCGATCCCAAAGTCGCCCACTTTTACCCGGCCAGTCTGGTCGATCAGCACGTTCCCGGGCTTCACGTCGCGGTGGATGACCCCACGGCGGTGGGCGAAATCGAGGGCCTCCGCGATCTCGGCCCCGATGGCCGCCGCTCGCACAGGGGGGAGCGGGCCGCGGCGCACCAGGGACGAGAGGGTCTGGCCGTCGATGTACTCCATCACTATGAAGTAGGTGTGCTCTCCCTGGCCCCAGTCGTAGATCGAGATGATGTTGGGGTGAGAGAGGTTGGCAGCCGCCTGCGCCTCCCGGCGAAACCGCTCAACAAAGGAGGGGTCGGAGGACAGTTCGGGGAAGAGGACCTTGATCGCGACGGGCCGGTCGAGGAGCAGGTCTTGGGCCAGGTAGACCTGGGCCATACCGCCTCGGGCGATGTGGCGCACCAGCTCGTAGCGGCTGCTGAAGACTTCAGGCGACGACATTTCCGCCACAGCCTAGATGGGGCGCCTTCCCGGGTCGCGCGCGCCCGGGACCGCTCGATGCAAGCTCAAGAGTCACGAGCGTCGGAGTCACGGGGCCGTCCTTTGCAGGTAGGACTCGATGACGGCCTTTGCTATGGGCGCCGCGATGGTCCCACCTTGGTACTCGGTTGCAGGGGGCTGGTTTTCCACTAGGACGCACACCGCTATCTTTGGGTCTTGTGCCGGGGCGAAAGCAACGAACCACGTTTCGATGTTGGGGCCCCCCGTTTGGGCGGTACCGGTCTTGCCGGCCACCTCGACCCCGGGTATCTGCGCTGCCACCCCGGTGCCGTTCGGGCTGTTCACGACCGAGAGCATGAGAGTGGTGAGCTTGGCGGCCGTAGCAGGAGACGTCGCCCGGAGCCACGGCTTGGGCTTGTACTTTTCGACGACCTGGCCTTGTGAGCCCGTTACCGTGGACAAGAAGTGCGGGGTCATGATGACACCCTTGTCGGCTATGGCAGCGGCATCGAGGGCAAGCGTGAGCGGCACGGCCTGTACACTTTCTTGGCCAATGGCCGACTTGGCAAGAGCACCTGCGTTGCGGTAAAAGCTAGAGGGAGGGGGGAAGTAGGACTCGGCGACGCCGGGTAGGTCAAGGGGAATCGGGCGGTCCCAGCCGAATGCCTTGGCTTCTTCGGCGAGGTTCTTGCCCCCCAGCTCGAGGCCGATCTGCCCGAAGCCAGAGTCGCAGGACACGGTGAAGAGCTCCAGTATCTGCCCACCGCATGCCTCCCCGGCGTAGTTGTGCAGCACCTGGCCGGCTGTGTCAGGCAGCACGAGCCCAGTCGAGACGGGGAAGTCCTTTTTGGCAAGCGCGGGTTTGTGGTCGTAAACGGCTGAGGCGGTCACGACCTTGAAGGTGGACCCGGGGAAGAAACGCTGCCGGTACGCAGCGGCGGCGAGGGGCCGGCCGGGGTTGTCCTGCAGCTTGTGCCACGCGGCTTGCTCCACTGCGGGGTTGTGGCTCGCCAGGGGGTTTGGGTTGTAGCTCGGGTTGGAGTACATGGCGAGCACTGCGCCGGTCTTGGGCTCGAGGGCGACGACCGCGCCGTCGCGGCCGGCGAGTTGTTGGCGGGCCAGCGATTGCAGGCTCGAGAGGACGGTTATGTGGAGGTCGTCCAGCGACGGCTCGGTCGTGAGCAGTTTCTCGAGCTGGTGAAGGCTTCCTGGGAAGCTCACCTTGGTCGTAGCCTCAGAGAGCACTGAATTGTACTGGCGCTCGAGGCCGTCGGTGCCGTAGGTCAAAGAGTAGTACCCGGTTATCTGGCCGAAAAGCGCACCTTCGGGGTACACGCGCTGGTACTTGTACTGGTCATTGCTCGGCACGGACTCAGCTAAAGTGACCCCATCGGCTGAGATAATAGCGCCGCGAGGCTTGCTGTACTGCTGGATAATGTGACGCATATTAAGGGGGTTGTTCTCGAGCGCGCTCGCGTGGAACACCTGGATGTAGTTGAGCTGCGCGAAAACGACCAGCACGAGCAGGCATGCCCCGAGGCCGGCCCAGCGTACTCGGCGGTTTATGGAGTTCATAGCGGGAGGCTCCCAGTCGTGCCTGCCTCTTCGCGTGCCACCGCGAGGGGGCGGCCGCTTTGTTGGCTGGACGACGCCCGAGAAACGCGTCCATCGTCGTCCCCAGGGTGCGGGAGGCTAGCATTGTCGTTTGAAATTCTTATCAAGATGGCCAAGAGGGCATAGTTGGAGACCAGGGAGGAGCCGCCATAGGACACAAACGGCAGCACTATGCCGGTCACCGGGATGACGCGGGTGATACCGCCACTGACGACGAACACTTGGACAACGAGCAACAGGGAAAGCCCGGTGGCAAGGAGCTTACCGAAGGAGCGCTCCGAGCGCACTGCGGCCCTCAGCCCCGAGCCCATCAGCAATAGGTAGATGGCGAGGAGGGCAGCGAGGCCGACGAGGCCGATTTGTTCGCCGATCGACGCGAACATGAAGTCGGTGGACGCTTCGGGGATGACCTGGGCGTTGCCCTGGCCCGGGCCGAGGCCCCACATCCCGCCGCCGGCCAGCCCGAACCATCCTTCGATGATCTGGTACCCCGAGGTGGCAAAATGTGCCCAGGGATGGAGCCAAGCTTGGACCCGGGTCTGCGCGTGGTGGACCACATCCAGGGCGAAAACGGCCGCTCCGGCAAAAAGGCCCGCGCCGAGGCCCAAATAGGCCAGACGCCCCGTCGCTATCCAGAGCATCGACACGAGCAGCATGAAGAACAAGAACGAAGCGCCCAGGTTGTTCTCTGCCAGCAATATGAGCAGGGACAAGCCCCATGCGGCGGCGAGAGGGGCGAGGTAGCGAGGTTCGAGCACCAACCACCGGCCGATCCGGCGGGTGCCGGCCGCGAGGAGGTCGGCGCGCTCGGCGAGGACCGAAGCGAAGAAAATGGCCAAGGCTATCTTGGCGAACTCTTCTGGTTGGAAGCTGAGCGGCCCCGCCCGTACCCACAACCGCGCCCCATTGATGTCTTCCCCGATGTGAGGGACTAGAGGGAGAAGCAAAAGGGCGATGCCGGCCAGCGCGATCAGGTAGCGGTAGCGCTCGAAGTCGATGGCGCGTGGGAACAACGCCAAGGTCACGACCAGACAGGCCAGCCCGACCACCGTCCAGAGGGCCTGGTTGGAACCCTCGGCGCTGTCGAGGTGGCTGATAAATACGTAGCCGATGCCATTCAGTAGGGCCGCCAAGGGCAGGAACACCGCCGACGCATAGGGGGCGAGGCGGCGGACCGCAATATGTCCCGACGCGAGCAGGATGGCTGTGGCCAAGGCGAAAACGGGGGCGTCCTTGGGGACTTTGCCCGAGGCACCGAGCCCCGCCACGACGTAAAGGCCGGTTACCAGTACATAGACGAGCACCAGCATGCCGAGCTCGGCGCGCCGGGGTGCCAGCCTGCGCGCGCTGCGGGCCGGGGAGGCGGCCGCGGGCCGGAGTGCCACGGGTGCGCTTGGAGCGCTCACGCTCATTTTGTTGCCGTACCTAGCTTTGTTGATATATGTCTTTTGGGTTGGACGGGCGGGGGCGCTTGTTTCGTCGGCACCGTGGTGCTGG
>JAKAWM010000116.1 GCA_021827285.1 Actinomycetes bacterium
CCAACTTGCCGAAAACTAGCGCGGGCTGCCTTCTGCCCTCCCGGACCTCAAATTGGGCGCCAGCTACAAAGCAGCTCGCCAGGACCGAGCACCGCCGAGAGCCCCGGGTACCTGCTACGAGGGGCGGGCCTGTTGGCAGGAGGGCAACGGGAGGCCAGCCGGCGGGGGTGGGGCACTCGGTAACGCGTTCAGGGCATTGATGAGCCGGCGGAGCCGGGCGTAAGAAAGGCGGTCGAAATGCACGGCGATCCGCGCCAGGTCGAGGTGGTCGCCCTCGCGAACTTCGGCTGGTAGGGGGCCCGCCAGCGGCTCGATCCCGCCGTGCAGGCAGATGGCCGAGTACTCCTCGGAGAGGGCTGCCAGCTCCGTGGCAGTCGGGGCCGACAGCAGCCTGAGTACAAGACGGTCGCCCACCCAGCGTAGAGAATGGTAGTTGCGATAGAAGCCGACGATCTCCGACGCCGCCTCCATGACATCGTCAGTAATCAGGTACAAGGCGGGGTCATCTGCGCCGATCAGGTTACGGGCCGCGACTTCGCCGACCACGAAGCCTTGCCAGGCCTGCCAGTAACTGCCGCCGGGCACCTCCAGGAGCACGACGGGGGAGGGCTGGGCCTTACCTGTTTGGAGCAAGGTTAGAAGCTCGAAGGCTTCGTCCAAAGTCCCGAAGCCGCCAGGAAGAGCGGCGTAGCCGTGCGACTCCTTCACTAGCAGCAGTTTGCGCGTGAAGAAGTATTTCATCGAGACCAGTTTGGGGTCCGAAGAGATGAACTCGTTGGGCTCTTGTTCAAAGGGAAGGCGGATATTGATCCCGAAGGAGTGTTCAGGCCCAGCACCCTCGAGGCCGGCCGCCATGATGCCCGGCCCCGCTCCCGTGACTGTGGACCAGCCTCTTTGTGCAAGGCAGGATGCCAGGTCTCGGGCCTGGGCGTACAGTGGGTCGCTAGGTAGCGTGCGGGCTGAGCCGAACATGGTGATCTTCCTGATCGTGCGGTACGGCGCGAAGACCTCGAAACCGTCGCGCATCTCGCTCAGGGCTGCGTTGGCGATCTTGAGGTCGAGCCGGTCGGGATTACCCTGAGCCAGGCGGACCACCGATACGAGCATCTCGCGCAGCTGGTCGCGGTTGGCGTTGGCACCTACCTCATCCAGAAGCGCCTCTAGCCGCAGGTCGAGCTCGGCGCTCCCCGTCGTGCGGCCGTGAGTGGGGTGGTTGTGGTGCTGAGCGGGTGGTTGAGGCAAAGCAGTAGTCATCGGGTAAGTACGAGGGTAGCCAGTGACGTACTAGGCGGCCAGTGAGGCACTAGTTAGGCCTCTGGGGGTAGCGCTGAGGCACCAGGAGCCAGTGGGGCACTAGAACGAGGTCCGCGGGGCTGCGTCCCTGTCCACCAACCATAAGATCCGGGGGGCCCTGACCCGGGCCGCAGGCAGGTCGGCACCCGCCAAAACCGCCTCAAGAGCAGGCCTCTTGGCCTCGCCAGCGACGGTGAAGATCACGACGCGCGCCCGGGCGAGCCCGGCGTAGGTGAGCGTCATCCGAGGGTGCTTGTTGCGCCCGCTCGGGTCCTCATTCAGGGTGACCAGCTGCCCAGGGTCGGCGTCGAGAGCTCTTGACCCCGGGAAAAGGCTAGCCGTGTGCCCGTCAGGGCCCATTCCAAGATGAACGATATCCAAGTGGCCGACCTCGCCCAGGCGGAGCTGGTAAGCGTCAGGGCCTTCGTCGCAACGCATGGGGTAGACGGCATTGGCCGCCCCGACCCGCTCCAGCAGTGCTTGGCGGCCCAGCAGTTCGTTGGAGTCCGGGTGCCCGGGCGGCACGCAACGCTCATCGCCCCAAAAGACGTTGACCACCAGCCAGTCGATGACGTGGGCGCTCTCTGCCGCGAGGCGCTCGTAGCAGGCCCGGGCAGTTTCCCCGCCGGACAAGGCGATGTCGAACTCCTCGCCGGCGCGGTTAGCAAAGGCCGCCATTACCTCAGTGGCAAAAGCGCCGGGGAGGTCTTCGGTAACGACCAGCTCACCGTTCATGCGTGCCTACTCTCATTGGCCTAGACGATAGACGAGGTGCCTGTAAGCCCTTAAGCGCCCAGCGTGGCCGCGGCAGAGAGGGCGCGTTCCCAGACCCGGTCGGCCCGGAGGTTGCCCATGGCCGCCGAGAGTGCAGAGGTGAGGGAATCGTCCGGTAGTGGCAGCGCCTGGCTGTGGGCGACCCCCGAGGAGAGCACTGCGCGCGCCCAAACGGCCCTGGTGCCCTCGTCGCGGCTCACGATGAAGGTGCCTTCATTGCCGCCGGCTCCCGCGTCGATCTCTATCTCAACGTGACGGGCGTCTTCAAGCGTGACTTCGCGCGCCCTCAGGTCCAACTGGGCCAGCAACCAACCGCCAAGGAGGTGGCGAGGCCCCGGTTTGCCTCTCACTTGGGCGGAACGCACAGACTTCAGCATGGCCCGGTTCTGCTCAGGGTCGAACAAGCCGGCCAGCAGTTCGCGCCAGGGCTGGAGGCGTACCCATGAAAGGTCTACCACCGGGTGGTGGTTGGCCAGCTCGAGCAGGGTCCGGTAGGCATGGGCGACCTCGGTCGCTTCACTGCCAGCCACGCGGGTATCCACCAGGAGCGCAGTTGCCACCCGCAAGAGAGGGTCGGCCGGGTCCGGTAGGGGGCCGGGGAACCATAGGACGAGCGGCATATCGGCCAAGGCGAACGGGCCAACGATGGAGGCAAGATGGGATGCCGCTTGGCCGCCGACTCGAAGGTGGAGCTCCTCGAAGAAAATAGGGTGGTCGCCGGCCTCCTGGGCCGGGCCTGTCTCGCCCGCCTGAGGCCCCCCCGCCTGGGGTCCCGACCCCGGCGTCGTGCCCGAGACAGCGGCCGCAGTCAACGTCGCGTCCTCCGTGCTTGTCCGCCAGAGGCAGGCCTCGGCGTCGATAGAAGGGGTGCTGTCAGGGTCGGGCTTGAGCATGACCAGCCGGCAGGGGTGATGGGAGCCGAGGGCTCGAACCGAGCTCAAGCAGGCGTCCGTCTCGCTGTCTGTGCCGTCCACGACCACCAGGGTCATGACCGCGGCCCGCATGCTGGCGCCCTGACCGGCGGCCCGCCGCCGCAGGTCGTCTAGCGCCGCGAGTACCTCGCTCAGGTGGGCACCAGGTTGCTGCCAGCGCTCGATCGCCACCAGGCCCCTCGGGGTCACGGGATCCGCCACAGCCGCCCGTCCCGCTGGATAAGCGTCTCGGCCGGGCGAGGTCCCCAGGAGCCGGCGGCATACCCGGCGAGCGGGGCCGCTCCCTCCGACCAGGCGTCGATGAGAGGCTCAACGATCTGCCACGCGGTATCGACCTCGTCAGTGCGGATGAACAGAGTCGAGTCGCCGACCATGGCGTCCAAGAGGAGCCGCTCGTAAGCGTCTGGCGGGTCCTCCAAGAAGGCGGTGCCGTAAGAAAAGTCCATGAGCACGTCTCGCACTCGGAACGCCTGACCGGGCACCTTGGCACCGAAGCGTAAGGTGACTCCTTCGTCAGGCTGGACCCGCATCACCAGGGCATTGGGGTTGAGACCTTCCGACGCGGCCTTGGGGAAAGCCAGGTGAGGCACCGCCTTGAACTGCAGCGCGACTTCGGTGAGCCGCTTCTGCAACCGTTTGCCCGTGCGCACGTATATGGGAACTCCCGCCCAGCGCCAATTGTCCACAGCCAGCTTGAGGGCTACATAGGTCTCGGTCTGGCTTTCGGGGCTAACCCCGTCCTCTTGGCGGTAACCGGGGACGGCCACCCCCTCGACCCAGCCCGAGTCGTACTGGGCGCGCACGGCGATGTTGGCCACCTCGCTCACATCGGGGACCACGACCGAGCGGAGGGCCTTTACCTTTTCGTCGCGGATGCCTTCCGAATCGATGCTGCCCGGGGGCTCCATGAGCGTTAGCGAGAGGACCTGCATGACGTGGTTCTGGACTATGTCCCGCAAAGCCCCGGCCTTTTCGTAGAACGAGCCCCGCTTTTCTACGCCCAGAGACTCGGCCACCGTTATCTGGACGTGGTCTATGTAATTGCGGCTCCACAGGGGCTCGAAGATGGCGTTGGCGAAACGTAGAGCCAAGACGTTTTGGACCGTCTCTTTGCCGAGGTAGTGGTCGATGCGGTAGATCTGCTCCTCGTCGAAGACGTCGTGGAGCGCGGCGTCCAGTTGCCGGGCCGTTTGTTTGTCATGGCCGAAGGGCTTTTCGATGACAAGGCGCACGGCCGCGCTGGGATTGGCCGGCTTGTTGAGGCCCACGGCGCCGAGCATGCGGGCCACCTCGCTGAACACATCGGGCACGGTGGCGAGGTAATAGGTGCGGTTGCCGCCCATACCGAGGGCCTCGTCTACGTCCTTTAGGCGCTGCCCGAGGGCGCTAAAGGTGTCTGGGTGAGCGTACTCGCCGGTGATATAGGAACTGTTCTTTACGATCTCTGCCCAGCCTGGCCCGGCACCTGGGACCGCATCGACCATGAGATCCCTAAAGCTGTCGTCGGACATCTCCGTACGGGCTATGCCCACGACGGCAAATGCCGCGGGGAGCAGGCGACGGCGTGAAAGGTGCTCCAGGGCTGGGAGCAGTTTGCGATGGGTCAGATCGCCCGAGGCGCCAAATACCACCAGGACGCCGGGTGGGGCTCGGCGTACGGTGTCTAGTCCCTCGGCTAAGGGATTATCGGGGAGCACACCTGCCGTCACTTCTGGCCTATCTCGTTGGCCTTGTCTTGCAGCGCCTGAAGCAGTACTTCGTAGCTCTTGGAAAACGCAGCCACACCTTCGTCTTCGAGCGTGTGCGCCACGCTGTCCATGTCAACGCCCATCTGGCCTAGCGCGTCCAGGTGGTTCTTGGCGTCCTCCACAGCTGAATCAACCGTGCGCTCAACCTTGCCGTGGTCCAAGAAGGCGGCAACGGTAGCATCGGGCATGGTGTTCACCGTATGGGGCCCGATGAGGTTATCGACGTAGAGAAGGTCCGGGTACGTCGGGTTCTTGGTCGAGGTGGATGCCCACAGGGGCCGTTGGAGGTGGGCACCGCGGGCGCGCAACTGCTCCCAGCGAGGACCAGAAAATCGCGCCGAGAAGAGCTGGTAGGCCAGTTTCGCCTGCGCCACGGCGGCCTTACCCCGCATGGACAGGGCGGGCTCGGTGCCGATGGATCCCAAGCGGCGGTCGACTTCTGTGTCCACCCGGCTCACGAAGAACGAAGCCACGCTGTGCACCTGGGCGAGGTCGCCACCCGCCTGCGCAAAGGCCTCCAACCCGGCAATGTAGGCTTCGATGACCTCCTCGTAGCGCTCAAGGCTGAAGATCAAGGTGACGTTTATGTTGCGGCCTTCGCTGATCATTTGTCGGATCGCCGGTATGCCCGGCTCGGTGGCGGGGATCTTCACGAACAGGTTGGGCATGGCGATGCGTTGGTGGAAGGCCCGGGCGTCACGGATCGTCCCTTCAGTGTCGTACGCCAGCGAAGGGGACACCTCAAGAGACACGAAACCGTCGGCAAAGTCGCTCTCTTCGTAAAGGGGGTGGAGGACCTCGAGCGCGGCGGTGATGTCGGCCATGGCCATCTCCCAAAATGCGCTCTCGACGGTCCCCTTGCCGATCAAGCGGGCAAAGTCATCGGCGTACAGGGCAGAACCGGTCATAGCCTTTTGGAAGATGGTGGGATTGGACGTAATACCCCGGATGCCGTCGGCCACGATTTGGGCGAGGTGGCCGGAGCGTATGGAGTCACGTGTCAGGTTGTCGATCCAAGGGCTTTGGCCGCCCTGGCTGTAGAGCTGGTGAAGACGCGTCATTCATTTCCCTTTCTAGTACCGAGAAGCTGGCGAGCTCTCAGGGCAACGTTGGGAGCATTGAAGCCGAAATGCGAAAGCACCTCCGCTCCCGGCCCTGAAGCACCGAAGCGGTCGAGGGACACGGAGTCGTCCGCCCAGCGGGCCCAACCGAAGCTGGCCCCTGCTTCGACGGCTAGGACGGGGGCACCGTCCCCAAGTACCTCATCCTGGTAGGTGGGGCCCTCGGCCTCGAAAAGCTCCCAGCTTGGCATGGACACCACTCGGGCTGCCGTCCCCTCGGCCGAGAGCAACTTGGCCGCCTCCACGCATAAGCCAACCTCAGAGCCCGTCCCTACCAGCACGATCTCGGGCTCGTCCGCGTCCACGAGCACATAGGCCCCCCTGCGTAGGAGGTGGGCCCGTTGGCCCGTGGCCTCGAGGACGGGGAGAGCTTGGCGGGACAGGACTAGCGCGCTGGGCCCGTCATGGGTGAGCGCCACGGCCAGGGCCTGTGCCGTCTCGTTGGCATCAGCGGGCCGGAGGAGCAAGAGGTTGGGCATGGCCCGTAGCGATGCCAGATGTTCGACTGGCTGGTGGGTAGGGCCGTCCTCGCCCAGGCCAACCGAGTCGTGGGTCCAGGCGTAGATGACCTTGGTGTTGGAGAGGGCGGCCAAGCGGACGGCCCCCCGCATGTAGTCGGAGAACACGAAAAATGTACCGCCTACCGGGAGAACGCCACCGTGGCGGCTCATACCGGTCATCACCCCGCCCATACCGTGCTCGCGCACGCCGAAAGCGATCAGGCGCCCCTCGGGGTGCTCCTTGGACTGTAGGGGCGTGCCCTCGAGCTTGGTACCTGTGTTGCCCGTCAGGTCGGCGCCGCCCGAGACCATGGCCGGGACCGCTGGCGCCACCGCGTTGATACAAGTCTTGAGCGCGGCCCGGGTGGCAACCTTGTCTCCCGCGGGCCAACTGGGGAGGCTTGCCTCGAACCCTGGGAGAGGCTGAGCCGTCCAGAGGGCACCCCACTCGGCCTTGTCCACCTCGGATGTTCCCAGCCGCTTGGCCCAGGCCGCTCTTTGTTGAGCGCCCCGCTGGCCGGCTGCCCGGTAGTAGGAGAGCACCTCGGGGGGGACCCAGAACTTTTCTTCAGGCGGTAGCCCCAGGATCTCCTTGGTCGCTTTGATTTCCTCGGGGTCGAAGGGGTCTCCGTGCGCCTTGGAGGTGTCCGTCAGGTGGGGAGCGGGCCAGCCGATGTGGGAACGCAATTGCAAGAAGCTGGGGCGCTCTTGCTCGGCCATAGCCCGCCGGATGGCAGCCTCGAGCGCGTCGGTGTCGTTGGCTATTTCACCCAGGTCTTCGGTATGCCACCCGTAGGCCGAGAAGCGCTTGACCGCGTCGTCTCCCAGAGCTATCTCAGTGGGCCCGTCAATGGTGATGTGGTTGTCGTCGTAGACGTACACCAGCCGGCCCAAGCCCAGGTGGCCGGCCAGGGAAGCAGCTTCGTGGCTGATGCCCTCCATGAGGTCGCCGTCGCTGCAGAGAACAAAGGTGTAATGGTCGACGAGGTCGCGCCCGTAGCGGGCGCGTAGCAGCCGTTCGGCGAGGCCCATGCCGACGCCGTTGGCGAAGCCCTGCCCGAGAGGGCCCGTGGTGACCTCGACCCCGGGCAGTTCCCGAGATTCGGGGTGGCCGGGGGTGCGAGAACCGAGCTGGCGGAACTGCTTCAAGTCTTCCAGCTCTAGGCCGTCGTAGCCGGTCAAGTACAGCATCGAGTAGATGAGGATGGAGGCGTGCCCGCAGGAGAGGATGAAGCGGTCGCGGTCGGGCCAATCCGGGGCCATCGGGTCGTAGTGCATGATGCGCGTCCACAGCACATGAGCCAGCGGGGCTAAAGCCATGGCGGTGCCCGGGTGGCCGGAGCTGGCTTGGCGGGGCGCGTCCATGGCCAACCCGCGGATCACGTTGATGCTGAGCTGTTCGATGTCGCGCTTGGCGGTCGGGAGGGGCGCGGGTGCGCCCGCGGCGGTCTGGCTCATAGCCACCACGCTAGTGGGCGCAGCCGCCACTACCGGCCGGTGCTTGGTCGCCCTACAGGGGTGGGAGGAGCGTGAGGGGGCACACCGTCACCTGGCCGTCAGGAAGGAGCCGGCAGTGGGCCTCTATGGTGCCAAG
>JAKAWM010000117.1 GCA_021827285.1 Actinomycetes bacterium
ACCTGCTGTGGGGCATCCTCGCCCTGGGCGCCGGCCTCCTTATTTCCGGTCTCGTGGTCGCCGCCTTCGCCCACACTTCGTTTCAGGGGACCAACAATCAGATCCTCACCCAGCAGAAGGGCAACCACGTAGGGTTCGTGATTGTTTCTCTGGTCGTGAGCGTAGGCGCGCCCTTTTTTGAGGAGCTGTTTTTTAGGGGGTACCTGCGAACGGCGTTGCAGGCGCGAGCCGGGTGGCACGGGGCGGTCTGGCTTCAGGCCGTTTTTTTCGGATTGGCGCACGTTGGGGAGTCGGCGACAGCCCTGGGCAACGTTTCTGTGTTCGTGGCTATCTTCGCCTTCGGGGTTGTACTTGGCTACGTGGCCCACCTGACCGGGCGCCTCGCCCCGAGTATCGTTGCTCACGGGCTTTTCAATCTGGTGGCTGTAGCTGCCTCACTATGAGTCATTTCTATGTTATTCCGACCTAGACAGTCTGGTCACGGTACAGCCGGGGTGGCTGTGGCTGGTGTCGCCCACCGCTTGGCCCGGGCTCGGGCGAGGCGTGCCAAGCGGCAGCCACCGGGCACCGCTGCAGGCGATCTGACGCTGCGTCAGGTCGAGCTCCATCAGGAATCCGAACACCACCATCGCAACGTTCAAGGCGGAGCGGCAAGGGCCGCGGTGTTCGGCGTGAGTGATGGCTTGGTGACCAACGTGTCGCTCATCCTCGGAGTGGCGGGAGCGCAGCCCGGCCCCAGCTATGTCCGCTTGGCCGGCATCTCGGGGCTCTTGGCCGGCGCCTTTTCCATGGCGGCGGGCGAGTACGTGTCCGTGTCGGCCCAAAAGGAGCTTCTTGCCAGGGAGCTCGAGATTGAGCGCCGGGCACTGACTACCGCGCCCGAAGCAGAGCGGGACGAACTGGCCGCCCTGTACGAGCAGCGCGGACTACCCTCCGAACTGGCTCGCGATCTGGCACGGCACATGATGAAGACGCCGGACATGGCCCTCGAGGCTCATGCCCGGGAGGAGCTGGGTATAGACGCCCGTTCCATGGGCTCTCCGTACGTGCCCGCCTTCTCGTCCTTGGCGAGCTTCGTCTTGGGTGCGGCCGTGCCCCTCATACCGTGGCTGTTCACGGCCGGCACGACCGCCATCGTCAGTTCGGTCGGTCTGGCAGCGCTGGCGGCTGTTGGTATCGGCTTGGTCTTGGCTCAAGCGACAGGCCGGTCTCGGGCACGAAGCATCTTTCGCCAGTTGGCGGTCAGTATGCTCGCAGCCAGTGTTACCTACCTTATTGGAACGCTTGTCGGAGTGAGCGCCGGCGGCTGAGCGACATCCTCGCCGGCCGACTTTGACCGGGCTGGCCTTTGCCTCGGGATACCCTCAATGAGCCCTTCCTCCGGCCCTGCAAGAGGAAACGGAGTCGTCATCGACGCTTGTGAGTTGCGCCGGCGCACCCTGGGACAACGGGCCTGGCAAGGCGCTGCCCGGGTCATCGGGGCTTCGGCCCAGGAGGGTTGAACCACGCTGGCAGCGGGACGCAGACGCGATGCCCTTATCGTTGGTGCACTGCGTACGCCCTATGGACGGCGCGGCGGGGCTCTCAGCCGCTGGCACCCCGTAGACATGGGGGCGTACCTGCTCGCCGCCCTAGCAGCTCGCTACTGCCTCGAGCCCGGTGCCGTTCAAGACGTTGTGCTCGGGTGCCTGTCACCGGTCGGAGCGCAGGCCAACAACCTGGCCAGACATACCGTACTGGCTGCCGGCTGGCCTGCGCAGGTGCCGGGCGTGACTGTGGACCGTCGCGACGCCGGTTCCTGCCAGGCCGTTCATTGGGGGGCGCAGGCGGTGCTTTCTGGTGCACAAGAAGCGGTGGTGGCTGGCGGGGTTGAAGTTGCCAGCGCCGTGCCGCTGGGCGCCGCCTTGGCTGTGCCACATGTCGGTAAGCCTTACAGTCCCCGCCTGCGGGCACGCTACGAGCCGGCGGGCGGTCTTTCCCCGCCCGGTGGCGCGGTGGAGGAAGTGGCCAGGCGGTGGCGGTTGAGCCGGCGCCAGCTGGACGGCTGGGTCCTACAGAGCCATCAACGAGCCGCCCGGGCGCAGAGCCAACCCGCCGGCTACCGCTTGATGCTCCCCCTCGACCCCCGGCAGGCAAGCGACCCCCCCTCGCTTCCCAGCCCGGGGGCTGGCAGGCCGGCGAGCAGTAAGCCGGGTGCCAAGACTCATAGGCGGGGTGCGAAGGAGGAGGTGGGCGGCGCCCTAGGGCAGTCTTACCTACTAGCAGACGAAGGCGTGACCCCCTGGTTGACCGACCAGGAGCTGAGCGCCTTCGCCCCCCTCTATTCAGAAGGCGGTGTGATTACCGCGGCTAACGTGGCTGGTGAGGGCGACGGGGCCGCGGCCGTTCTGATCGCCAGTCGGGAGCAGGCTGGCGCCCTTGGGCTGGCGCCCTTGGCCCGCTTCGTATCGTTTGCCGTGGCTGGCTCCGAGCCTTCCGATTGGCCGACGGCCACCATCCCGGCGACGAAGATGGCCTTGGCGCGAGCCGGGCTGGGCCCGGGCGATATCGACCATTTCGAGGTTCATGAGGGCAGCGCCGCAGCCGTGCTTGCCTGGCTTTGCGACATCGCCGCTGATCCTCTTCGAGTCAACCCAAAAGGTGGCGCGCTCGCGTATACGTCCGCCGGGGGTGCGGCCGGCGCGGGCCTGTTCGTCGAGGCCACGGCGGCTTTGCAGCAGGGCTCGCAACGCCGGGCGCTGGTCACAGCGGCCGGTGAGGGTGGCGTGGCGACGGCTTGCGTCCTGGAACGATGCTGATTATCGGCGGTTTGGTCCATTTCCAGCCCCGATAGTCCACAGGTTGTGGAAGAAGCTGGGGAATGTCACAGACATGCAAGTTAGCTGTTACCCAAGTGGAGGCTACGGGCCCCAGCAACCGGACGGCTGGCCCGCTGGCACCTCAGCGGTATTGGGTGGAGACTATGAACCCCAGGACGATCAGGCCTAATCCCCCGAGGAGGTACCAGTTGCTGGGGGCCGAGGGGAGCAGGGAAATGTAATTGAGGACGATCATCAACAGCCCCAGCGCGAAGAAAGCCAGCATGAAGGCAGGCACGAGCCAATGGCTGTGCTTGTAGTCGTACGGTAGCGGTGCGGTGTAGCGACCGCTGGCAATGGGGGTAGCGGGCGCCACTGGAGCGCCCGCCTTGCGGGCGCTGGCGCTCGGCGTGACCCGTCCGGGGGCTTCCTTGGTGCGTCGGGGCATACGCTAGACACAATACGCGATGGCCGTGCCACCCTGGTCCCGGGCGGGTGAGATGAGCGTTGAGGTACCAGAGAGCGCCGGTACCAGAAGGCGGGTAGCCTCTTGCAGCGTGGGCACCAAAGTCCTGGTTATCGACAACTACGACTCCTTTGTCTACAACCTGGTCCAGTACTTGGGTGAGCTTGGAGCCGACCCGGTTGTCTGGCGCAACGACGCCATCGATCTTGACCAGGTGGCCGCTATCGAGCCGGCCGGTATCGTCGTCTCGCCAGGCCCGGGCCGGCCCGAAGACGCCGGTATCAGCGTGGGGGTGGTGAATAACTTCGCCGGTCATGTCCCGCTCCTCGGCGTATGTCTCGGCCACCAGGCGATCGGCCACGCTTTTGGTGCCCATATCGTGCCGGCGCCCGAACTGCTGCACGGCAAGACTTCGGAGCTTTCCCACGACGGCCAGGGCATCTTCCAGGGTTTGCCCCAGCCCCTGACGGCTACCCGGTACCACTCCCTCGTGGTTGACCGCAGCTCTTTGGACGACGAGCTCGAAGTCTCAGCATGGGCTGAGGACGGCACTGTCATGGGCTTGCGCCACAAGCGCCTGCCTGTCGATGGGGTTCAGTTTCACCCGGAGGCTGTCCTCACCTCAGCTGGTCACGAACTGCTGGCCAACTGGCTGGCACTCTGCAGCTGAGGTCCATGGTCCTCACGGTGCGGGTGGGGTGGGCACTGTCGTGGTCGGCGGAACTGTAGTTGAAGGCGCGGTTGAAGAGGCAGATGTGGTCCCTGGTGCCGTGGTAGCCGGTGCCGTGGTAGCCGGTGCCGTGGTAGCCGGTGCCGTGGTAGCCGGTGCCGTGGTAGCCGATGTCGTTGGCACGGTCGTTGTAGTGACGGGAGGCTTGCTCGTGCTCGGCCCCGTGTACTGGCCCACATAGAGAGTGACGGACGAACCCTCCCGGATCGCCTTGCCCGGGCCAGGTTCAGTTCGCAGGACATGGCCATCCTGCGATGGGTTGCTGACCGCCTGAGGGACCAGCGCGGGGTAGAGGTTGATGGCCGCCAGCTCCCTTTGTGCTTGAGTGACGGTCTCGCCGATGAGGTCCGGGGGCACATTGGTCATTTGCTGGCCACTCGAGACATACAGGCTGATCGCCGTACCCCAGGCGACCTGGTTGCCGGCTTGGGGTGACGTCCAAGCGACCAGACCCGGTTTGACCGTGGCGCTGGGTACCTGGTTCACTGGGCCGACTTTCAGGTGGCGAGCTTGAAGGATGGCCCCTGCCTCTGCTTCGTTCTTGCCCTGTAGCTGGGGGACCACCGTCGTGGCGGCGCCCGACGAGCAATAGAGGGTGACCGTGGTTCCTTGGGCGCGGTGGGCGCCGCCGGGCGGGTTGGTAGAGATGACGGACCCCTGGTTCACGGTGGCGCTGCTTTGTAGCACGGGCTTGTACGCGAACCCTTTGGCCTTCAAGTCGCTCTCGGCCGTGCCGCAAGACTCGCCTTTCACATTGGGCACGGTGATAGTCGGGGCCCCGTCGCTGACGTGGAGGACTATCCGAGATCCAGGAGGCAGCATGCTCCCGGCTGGCGGTGAAGTGCTGATGACCTGTCCCGAGGGAATGAGAAGGCTCGGCCCGTCCTCCACGGTGGCGCGGGCGTGGAAGCCCACACGTTGGAGCGCGGCCTGCGCCTGCGCGACTGTGTCCCCCTTGAGGTTGGGCACCTGAAGGTCGGCGGTGGTCCCCCACCAGCCGGCGTTGCGCCCGATGAAGAAGACCAGCGCCCCCAGGACGATCAAGAGGACGGCGAAGAGGGCTCCCCACCAGCCCGCCCTGGAACGCCGGCCCCCACCTTCCTGGCTGGGCGGGTAGCCCTCGTCGTAGCTGGTCTCCAGCTCGTCGAAGACGCTTGTCGCACGGTGCCCGATGTCATAGCCGGGTTGGGGGGGGCCGCTTACGACGCGAGTTGCCGGCGGAGCCTGTACCGGCGGAGCCGCTACAACTGGCTGTCCGTGCTGGAAACGGACAAGGTCATCTCGTAGCTCAGCCGCGCTCTGGTAGCGGTCCTCCGGATCCTTGGCCATCGCTGCCATCACGATGGCTTCGAAGTCCGGTGACAGCGAAGGGTTTAGGGTCGAGGGCAGGGGGGCGTACTCCCGCACATGTTTGTACGCGATGGCCACCGGGCTGTCCCCGCTGAAAGGTGGCCGGCCGGTGGCCATCTCGTAGAGCACGACCCCGAGCGAGTAGACGTCGCTCCTGGCGTCCACGGGCCATCCCTGGGCCTGTTCGGGCGAGAAATAGGTCGCCGTGCCCATCACCGCGCCCGTCTGGGTGAGGCCCTCGCTGGCGTTCCTGACGGCGCGGGCGATACCGAAGTCCGCCACTTTGACCTGGCCATGGCGGTCGATGAGGACATTGCCCGGCTTGATGTCGCGGTGCACCACGCCACGCCGATGGGCGAAATCCAGGGCGTTGGCGATGTCGGCACCGATAGCGGCCGCCCGGCGAGCACTAAGCGTGCCTTGACGGATGAGCGCCGAGAGGGTCTGGCCATCGACGTACTCCATGACGATGAAGTAGGTGTGTTCGCCCTGGCCCCAGTCGTATATGGACACGATGTTGGCGTGGGTGAGGTTTGCCGCGGCCTGAGCCTCGCGCTTGAAGCGTTCTACGAACGCGGGGTCCGAGGAAAGTTCCGGGAAGAGCACCTTTATCGCAACGGGCCGGTCCAACAAGAGGTCTCTCGCCAGGTAGACCTGGGCCATGCCGCCGCGCGCTATATGGCGGACCAGCTCGTAGCGGTCGCTGAAGACCTCGGGTGTTGCCATGTCGGCCACAGCCTAGGGCCCGTGAGGTGCGCTTATGCCGGCGCGCCCCAGAAGGTACTGCTGGATGATGGCCTTGGCTATGGGTGCGGCGACGGTGCCTCCTTGGTACTCGGTGCCGTTGGGTTGGTTTTCCACCAGCACGGCGACGGCGATTTGGGGGTCAGGGACTGGAGCGAAGGCGACGAACCAAGTCTCGATGGTGGGCCCACCGGTCTGTGCTGTCCCCGTCTTGCCGGCCACCTGGATGCCGGGGATGCGGGCAGCGACACCGGTGCCATTAGGGCTGTTGACGACGGACAGCATGAGGTCGGTCATCTTTGTGGCCGTGGCCGGGCTGGTAGCCACAAGCCAGGGTTTGGGATGGTAACGGGCCACCACTGTCCCCTGGGAGTCGGTTACGTTGGCCAGCAGATGGGGGGTCATGATCACGCCCCCGTTGGCGATCGCCGCCGCGTCTAGGGCCATAGTGAGAGGGGTGGCCTGAACGCTCTCCTGACCTATGGCCGACTTGGCCAGGCCCGCCTGGTCGTAATGGAACGACGATGCGGGCGGGAAGTAGGACGGCGCCACCCCGGGCAGATCGAGCGGAGGTACCTTGTCCCAGCCGAAACTACTGGCCTCGCTCGCCAGTCCCTTCGCACCCACACCGAGCCCGAGCTGGGCAAAGCCGGTGTCACAGGAGACCGTGAAGAGCTGGAGCATGGCACCCCCGCAGGACTCCCCAGCGAAGTTATGGAGGACCTGACCGGCTGTGCCGGGCAAGACGAAGCCGGATGAATAAGGGTAGAACCTGCGGGCGAGGCGAGGGCGGTGGTCCAAGACGGCGGAGGCCGTCACGATCTTGAAGGTCGAGCCAGGGAAAAAGCGTTGCCGGTAAGCTGCGGCCACCAGCGGTGCCCCGGGGGCCCTTTGCAGCGCCTGCCAAGCCGCTTCCACCCTTGTTTGGACGTGGCTGGCCAAGGGGTTGGGGTCGTAGGACGGGTTTGAATACATCGCCAGTACCGCGCCGGTTCTCGGGTCCAAGGCTACCACCGCCCCGTAGCGGCCAGCTAGCTGCTCGGCCGCCAGGCGTTGAAGGCTGGCCAGGGCAGTTATGTGCAAGTCGTCATCCGCCGGTTGGGTGGTGAAGAGCTGCTTCAGCTGTGACAGGTTGGTCGGTAGCCGTAGCGGCGTGCTCGATTTTGTCAGTATGGAGTTGTACTCGTCCTCCAGGCCGTCCGTGCCGTAAGTGAAAGAGAAGTACCCGGTAACCTGACCGAACAAAGCTCCCAATGGGTATAGCCGTTGGTACTTGTACTGGTCCTTGCTCGGCACTGACTCGGCCAGGGTGGCACCGTCGGCTGAGATGATAGCACCACGCGGGCTCTCGTACTCTTCAACCACATAGCGCGTGTTGAGAGGATTGTGGTTCAGCGAGCTGGCCCGGAAGACCTGTAGGTAGTTAAGTTGAGCGAACAAGGCTATAAACAGGACTACCACGCCGGCACCCACGGCCCGTACCCGGGCATTGATACTGTTCACGCCCCAACCATCCCTGTCAAAGCCTCCTGCACGCTAGCGTCCGTTGCTTTCGCGGCCAGGTCAAGCTGCTGCTCGTGAGCATTATCGTCCGAGATCCTGAGCAATATGGCCAGCAGCACATAATTGCTCACAAGTGACGAACCGCCGTACGAAACGAACGGTAAAGTGATCCCCGTCAGGGGGATGAGGCGGGTTATGCCACCAACTATGACGAAGACCTGTACGCCCATCAGCAGGGACAAACCCGTGGCTAGTAGCTTGCTAAATGAACGCCGTGCGCGGACGGCTACCCGGAGCCCCGACCCTATCATTAGGAGGTAAGCAATCAATAGTGCT
>JAKAWM010000118.1 GCA_021827285.1 Actinomycetes bacterium
GGAGCGGCCACCCAATGGCTGCCCAACGCCCCAAGCGAGTCGCGCAGCGCGGCGGCAGAGGGTACTCGGCGTGCCGGCTCCCGCGCCAGAAGTTCCCCCAAGAGCTGCCCCAACTCCACGGGGAGATCAGACCTGAACTCCTCGAGCTTGGGGACTGGTTCCTGCACTCGCGCCAAGGCCGTCGCCATGTCCGTGCCTTTGAGGAACGGCGGCTTCCCAGTCAGCATCTCGAAAAGCACTAAGCCCAGGGAGTACAGGTCAGCCCGGGCGTCAGGCTCCAACCCCTCCACCTGTTCGGGCGACAGGTACTTGGGGGTGCCGACGATGGTGCCCGCGGCTGTCAAGTCAGCCCCCGCAGCCGCGGTCGCCTTGGCAATACCGAAGTCGGTCACCTTCACACGGCGCAAGTTCGGCCCCTCGTCGCTGAGCAAGACGTTGGCCGGTTTGATGTCGCGGTGCACAAGACCTTGCGAGTGGGCGTAACCGAGGGCGCTCGCCACCTGGCTCGTGATGGCGACCGCCACCGGGGCTGGGAGAGGTGCGGCCCGCGCAATCAGGTCGCGCAGCGTCTCGCCCTTTACCAACTCCATCACCATGAAGGCAGTGCTCGCCTCCGGTGCCCCTCCACGTGGCCAGCCGCGTGCTTGGCCGTCCAGCAGCTCGATTCCTGCGTCAAAGACGGCCACAATACCGGGGTGGACCAGCCGTGCCGCAGTGACGGCCTCGCGGCGGAACCTTTCCTGGAGGGTGACGTCGTCGGCCAGGTGCGCCAACAGGATCTTCACCGCGATCGGACGGTCCAGGACTTCGTCGCGTCCTTCCCATACCTCGGCCATGCCCCCCCGAGCGAGCAGCCTTACCAGGCGGTAACGCCCAGCGAGGCGCTTTGGCACACCGGGTGATGCACCAGCCACGCTTGCCCAGGCTACTAGGGGCTCAGCCCGTTGCCATGGCAGCGCCCGCCTGCCAGTCCCGAACTGTACCGAATGCCGGGGCCGGCATGACGCTCACCCGTCCTCAGCAGGTGTCAGGCTGCCAGCCAGCACTCACCCGAACTGCCCAAACCACGAACGATCCTTACGCAGAACGAGCCTTCTTCCGAGCTCACCCCCGATCACTGGGATGCCGTCACCCAGGCAACCCCGATCGTCCCCCGGCCGGCATGAGTGCCGACCACGGGACCTATCTCCCCCACCAGCAACGGATGGGTGGAGCGCGTCCCAGCCAGCATGTCCAAGAAGTCGCCGAAATCTTCGGCGTCCGCGCCCATAGCCGCCAATCGCTCCAGCGGTCCGGCAGACGCTACCTTCTCAACTAGGTAGCGGAGCGACCTGGCCCGGGTCCGCTGACGGGATTCCTGCTCCACGACCCCGGCTCGGACCTCCACCACGGGCTTGATGGACAGCAAGCCTCCTAGCGCCGCGGCAGCACCACCAATTCGACCACCCTTACGCAGATTTTCCAGAGTTGCTATCGCACCCAGCACCCTTAGCCGCGCCTGCGTCCGCGCCGCCACGACGAGCACCTCATCCAACGAGGCCCCGCTCGCAGCAGCCTCGGCGGCGGCCAGTACGATCAGGCCTTGGCCCAGAGTGACGCTCAGGGAATCGAACACTTCCACGCGTAACTCGCCGCTCAAGCTACGCGCCGCTTGCGTTGCTGCCGCATTGGTCGCAGAAAGCTTGGAGGAGAGAGTGACACACACTATTGCCCCCGCTCCCTGCTCGGCCATAGCCGCAAAAGCCTCGCGGAAGGCGCCAGGAGAGGGGGCCGCGGTTTGGGGAAGCTCGGCTGAACTGGCGCAGCGCGTCCAGAACTCCTTCGTCGTGATCTCCTGTCTGTCCACCAACTCAGTGCTGCCAAACCGCACGTGGAGGGGGACAACACCTATCCCCAGCCCAGCCAGTGCGTCATCAGGAAGATCGCAAGCGCTATCGGTGACCACCCGTACCGTCATATTGCTCCTTTGAGGGCAGATGTACCCTACTTTGAAAAGTGGCAGCTCACAACCTTGCCCGTGACCTCCGGGCCAAAGAGGGCAACGCAAGCTCTCGGACACCCAGCGCGCGCGCAACGACTACGAACACCACCGCGCCAACAGTTACCAGTACAACCAGCCGTCCTAATAGCAAGCCGTCAGTACCCCCGCCCGGGTACAACACTTGAAGACCCCCCACGACCGCGGCCATAGCCGCCGTCGCCAAGGCTATACGCCCGAGAAAGCTCGGATCGACCCGTACCGGCACATCTTGGCGAAGCCTCACCCAGGCCAGGGGCAATACCAAAGTGTAGGCACCTATCCAAGCCGCGGCCAGCCCGCGAACACCGTAGAAGGGGTAGAGCGTCAGGGCTCCGATTACGGTCAACGAATTTTCGATAACGTACAGCCAGAACATCGACCGAGTGTCCAACTTAGCCTGCAAAGCACGCATTATGAGAAAGAAGGCGGAAAACCCTGGTAGACCGCAAGTAAAGATCTCGAGAACACTGCCGGTAAGATGTGCGGATGCGACCCCCAGGTGGCCATGAGCCAGCGCTAGCACAACCACCGGCCGCGCGACCAGCGCATACCCCACGCCGGCGGGCAGGAGAAGCGCCACCGTAACGCGGAAGGCATGCCCGGCCTTGGCGGCAAACCCCTCTCCGTCGCCTCTGGCCCACAACTGCGCCAGGTCGGGGGCAACAACATAGGCAATGGAAACAGCCAGGATAGCGTAAGGCAACTGCATAAAGGTATAGGAGTATAGGAACGCTGACAGGTTGCCCGGCCTGGAGTTGGCTAGGACGGAAACAAGGCTGAATGACAACTGATTAGCCACAACTGCCCCCACCGTCCAACCCGATAACCGCGCGATGGAGCGCAGTGCGGGGTGACCGGGGTGCCACGAGAACCAGATCAGCACACGAGCCCGCACCAGAGCCGGCAACTGAGCGAGCAATTGGGCCGCGTACCCGGCCGTGGTCCCCAGCCCCACAACAGCCACGGCAGCAGCATTTGCCTCATAGACATTTACCGAAGCAACCTTGACCATCCGGTCGGCGACAACCAAGGCCACTATCGCCACCAGGTTGGCGAGGATGGGGCTGAAGGCCACCGCAGCAAACCGACGACGAGCGTTCAAAAGAGACGTTGTCAGTGCTATTAGACCTATGAAGAACAGCTGTGGAGCAAAATAGCGGAGCCACGTCGAAGCCAGTGCCCTCTCACTCGCCGCTCCCGCGCCACGAGCCCGCAATAAGAACAGGTGGACAACCCAGGGCGCAACCAGCCAAAATGCCCCGGTCGCGACCAGCAGGATAGCGGTCAAAAAGGTCACAATCGCGGGTATCGAGTCGTCGCGTCGATCGGTAATTACACGAGTCAACGGCCGGATCACCACGGGGAGCAGCGTCGCCGACAATACGCCACCGAGTAGCAGGTCGTAAATCGTGTTGGGGATCGTGTTGGCCTGGTTGAAGGCGTCCGCAAGCCGCCCTTGACCGAGGACCCATCCTATGGCCACCAGGCGGGCGAACCCCGACAGGCGAGAGACGGCAGTGCCAAATGCCATCAGCAAGGCATTGGCCCTTGCGGAAGTCTTCGGTAGGACAAACCGTTCCAAAGCACGCAGGCGGGCACCGCACTGACCGAGAGCAGCCGCACCCGGCGCCGTCCCGGGCACCATGTCTCGCGTGCCTCGACGTAAGTGCAGGGGCACACCGACTTGCCGACCTGCCCTCACACCAGCGGCATGACTGTACGAGCCCGCTTGCAGGTGGTTGGTACGGACGAACCGTCCCCTTGACCGGCCAGCACGCCTGCTGCGGACTTGAGGGTCGCCAGCTATGGCCCCGGGGGTTGGCGATCTACCGTTCTGCGAGCCGGCGACGCTGGGTGGCGGCAATGTCGTCAGGTGTGTGCTTACACGCACCAGCGCCTGGGTCAATTGGCCGCCTGCCTACCTGCCTGTTGCCAGCGGCCCTCGCTAGGCGCGGGCCCAGGGGCGAGCGAGCTGTGGTCCCGGGGTACCAAACGGCGTGCCCGGCGCCCGTGACGGGCATTGCGCGCCCACCAGACAATTAGGAAAAGGGCGGCGGCGATCATGAGCGCCAAACCCACGTCAGAAATAGCTGTTGAAGTAACGTAAACGTGATCGCGGGCAATAACCTCGGACCCGTCGGGAGTGCTCAGCACCAGGAAAAGCGGGAAGGTACCGCTGGCACGCGCCACCACGGGCAACTGCAGGGTCACGATCGGTTGGCTGAGCACCAGCAAGCAGTCCTCAGACCCCGGGTTCACTGGTTGGCACTTACCTTCAGCAAAACGGCTAGCTACAAAAGAGAGTTGGTCACTGCGCAGGGTCAGCCGCACGCGGGCGTGCGTGCCCGCGGTGGCCCCCGAGGCAAGCGTGAGTGGGAGCCTGCCCTTCCGAGAGGTGAGAGTTATGGATGCTTTTGAGGGGAGGTGGAGCTTTGCCAGCGCATCCTTGGCAGCAACAGACACCTCGGCGATCAGGGAGGCTCGCTGGGTGCCGTCGTAGATAGAGGAGAGGCTCACACCCAACCGCCGGCGGAGAGAGGTCACCGATGTTGAGTTGGCGCCGTAGACCTCGGCGTCCGCCGACAGCCACTCCTGGGCCTGCCTCAGGCCCGCCGTGCCGCTCAATGGGCGGACGGCGAAAGCAGGGCCCGTCACTGTGCGCACCAAGGGCCCCTTGCCGCTGGCGTTGCCAGTGGCGGCCGGGACGTCCCTGAAGAGCTCTGCCAGGGAGACGGGCTTCAGTAGTGGGTTCGCCGTCAGGCCCGACAAGAGCACTGACAAGAATTGGGGGCTGGCTGGCCCCGACGAGGGCACTATGGCAACGCCTCGCAGGGTGCTGGGCGACTCCAGGTCCACCATGGCCAGTTCGGCCAAGACCTGGCTGGCAACAAGTACGGCGCCGGCCCCGCTCGCAGTGCCGCTCAGGCGCGCCGAAAGCTCTGCGTCGGCCCCTACCACCATGGCACTCCCACCGGGAACGGCGAGCTTGGTCGGCCGGGCAAAGGTTAGCCTGCTCTCCGCCGGTGACAATCCGGAAAGGTCGCCGGCCGGCAGGACAAGCTGTTTGACCCCCAGGCCCACCAGGGCTCCGGCCGTGGTTGGATCAATATCGCCGGCAGAGGCCCAAATGCTCAACGGTGGTACCGTGCCCAGAAGCTTCCCCAAGGCGTTACCACCCGACGTCAGCTCTGCCTTCAAGTCCCCGATCAGCCTCGAGCGGACCATGGCCGGGACGTCGAGGGGCAGAGCAGTACCGGGGAGCAGCTCATCGCCCGCCTGGAGCGCTCGCCGTAGGTTGGTGATGGCTCCCCGTTCGGCCCTATCACCACCGGCCAGTGACTCAAGCGTCGGCAGGTCCGGCAGCAGCGTCACTGGGGTACTCCAGTGAGACAGGTCGGCCAGGTCCCTGCCCAGGAGGCTAGCCGCTTGCTCGGAGAGATGCCCTGGGGCACCGCCGGGGCCAAAGGGCAACTTGGCCGAGAGGGGGAGGACGACCCCCACCCTGAGACGCCGCAGCTCTTTCACGTACTTGTCCACGTACACCAAAAAGGTTGTCAGTGGCTGGCCCATCCTGACCCCGCCCTCTTCCAGGAAGATCTGGAGCGGGTAGACGCCCGTTGTCGTCAGCGGCAGGCCACCGTTGGGAGAGTCCACCGGTAAGGCGACGTCGTAGCCCCCCCGGGGGTCCGTCCTCAAGCCGCTTAGAGGTTCCGGGCCGGTGACGTCGTAGGGCGACCCGTAAACGTCGCCCGCCAGCGCAGCATCAAAGGCTGAGCGAGCCGTCAGGTGATCGTAGACGATTACCTCCAAGCTCTCGCGAGAAGGGTCGCTCGCCGTTAGCTGGATGCGAAGCTGGAACTCTGCCGGGCCCGGCCCCACCCACGCGGGCTGTGAGAGAAGCACAACCTGGTCCCGCCCCACTGGGACTCCGCCGGTAGGGCCTGAGGCACTCACCTTGGCCGGCACGCCCGCCCTCCCGCCTCCACTACCGGCGGAAGCCCCGGCGGCGACCGCACCAGGGGTGAGGCTCGCGAACAAGACCAGCCCGACGGCCATTACGGCCTTGGCCGCTGGGCACCCCTTAGCCATCGCGCCCGTGCACCAACTCGGCAGACAGAACGCACAGGCCAGCGGCGTCGTCCTGAAACCCCGCCCGGCGGTACAGGGAAAGGGCTGTGGCATTCCCGACCTGGGTGTTCACCGCCACCTCCTGGACTCCGAGCGAACGCATCCAGTAGAGACCGTCCAGGAGGAGCCTCTTGCCGATGCCATGGCCCTGGGCGCCCGGCGACACGGCCAGCCGCTGGACAAAACCCCTGCGTCCAGTGGCCCCGCAGACCGCGTAACCGATCACGAAGCGCTTATCGCCCAGGGCGACCCTCAACCGGTGCCGCTCGGTGGCAGCGAGAACCTCGCGCAGCCCGGCCTCGTCGATCCGCCAAAAGGCGGAGAAGCAAGCCCCGTCAACGGCCAGCAGCTGGCGGCGCCGGCTACGTCCGGCGCGGTACAGGCGTGGGCTTGGGGGTAGGGGCAACAGGGGCAAGGACAGGTCGAGGACCAACAAGTGCAGGTATTCCTGGGCCACGAAGCCGGCCTCGAGAAAACTCCGCTGCTCGGCCGGCGGGAGGGCCCCCGTTATGACCGTGCCGAAGCCCTGTTCAGCGAGAAGGTGCAGGCATCGACGCACAAACCTTACCGACGGTGGTGGTCCAGTCGGGACCAGGAACGCAACGGACCGGTCGGCTCGCCAAGGCCCGACTCTGGCCTGCTCTTCGCCCCACCGGATGACGATGCCTGAGGAGGTCACCCTATGGCCGGGGAGCCGAGCTGGCTGGCTGGGTGGCGCGAGCCCTGTCACGGCGCCACGAGTCTAGCTCCAGGCCCCGGCTAGCCAACCCGAAGAGGCAGCGCCGGTGGTATAGCGCTCAGGCCGGAGGCGCAATCTGCCGATACCGTTGCTGGTGATCGACCTTCCTGCCGTTCTCCGCTACGTAGTGGAACAGGGTGCGTCTGACCTGCATATCAAGGTCGGCTCGCCCCCCCGCGTACGGATCAACGGCGATCTTCGTATGGCGCCCTTCCCAGCTGTGGGCCCAGATGAGTGCCAAGAGCTGGTCAAGGTCATACTTCCACCTGAGCGCCTCGACGAGTTCAAGGAGACGGGAGAGGCAGACTTTTCCCTCTCGGTCAGTGGCCTCGGCCGGTTCAGGTGCAACGCCTTTCGCCAGCGAGGCACGCCCGGGTTGGTGTTGAGACGCGTCCTGCCTAGCGCCCTCTCTGCCACTGACCTCGGGCTCCCGCCCGTTGTGACCCGCCTCGCCGAGGAACACCGAGGGCTCGTGCTCGTGACTGGGCCGACCGGCTCAGGGAAGACAACGACCCTTGCCGCCATGGTTGACCACATAAACAACAATCGAGCCGCCAACATCATCACGATCGAAGACCCCATCGAGGTGCTCCACCGGGACAAGATGTCGATCATCAGCCAGCGCGAGATCGGCACCGACACCAGCGGCTGGGCGCAGGCCATGCGCCGGGTGCTGCGCCAGGACCCAGACGTGATTGTCATAGGCGAGATGCGTGATGCCGAGACGATCGCCGCCGCGCTGGCCGCCGGGGAAACTGGTCACCTGGTCCTTTCCTCGCTCCACACCACCAACGCCACCGAGACGATCAATCGCATCGTTGATTTCTTCCCCCCGTTCCAGCAACGCCAGGTGCGCATCAGCCTGGCAGCCGTCCTCCGGGGAGTCGTTAGCCAACGCTTAGTCCCTCGGGCAGACGGCATCGGCCGCGTGGCGGCC
>JAKAWM010000119.1 GCA_021827285.1 Actinomycetes bacterium
CTGGTGTCGAATGGGCCATGGTGCACTAGGTCTACCTTCCGCACACCAGCTGGAGCGATCTCGACCACGGCCGACCAAATGGCCGCGTTGTTCGCGTGCCCGACAATGTCGATATCGGTTTTGCGGACAACCCACGGGTGGTGGCTGACGCCCGGCGCGGCGAGGTCAGCGATGGTTGGAGCCGCGGGAACCCTGCCGCTGGCTTTTCTACCGCCGCACGCCTCCCCGTAGACTTGGTAGAAGGCCTCCTCAAGGCGTCGCGGTCGTCCCGCCCTGTCCACCAAGACCCACAAAGCGACGGCCCTGACCGAAACCCGTCCTTCGATCTCCAAGTCCGTCCGGCGTTCGGCCCACGCCGGGCCTGTGCCTGCACACCACGTTACGGCGGTCAATTCTTCTCCGCAGCGGGGCCAGTGCTCACCACTGGCCAGCTCTACGCATACCCGCCGGACGACCCAGGTGTCCTCAGCGCTCAGCCCCGAATCGACCCAGTCGTCGGTGGCGACATCTTGCAGGTACCGGGCTACGCCGTCGAGCCTCAAGGCTCCATCAGGCCCGGCGTCGCTGATCCTGACCGTACGCCGGGCAGAGTACCGGCGGCCAAGCTGGGGCCGGGCCACGAATTGCATCACGGCTGGTCGGGCGTTCCGCCGAACTGGCTAAGCCGCGGTCGTTTCGCTCCCAGCGCCTAGGCGGAGACGAAAGACTTGGGGGCTGACGGCATCGGCGCGTGCCCGAAATCGGTGAAATTGTAGTACCCCGCGCTGGCCACCACGGCTTGCAGGTGCAGCAGGTAGGGGATGCCCGTATTGGCTACGTACAGGCGGCTTCCTGCGATGCTGACCACTACCGTCCGCCTACCGTCCCACTGTCCCATGCCCACTTTGGTGGCCAGCCCGACGTAAATGCCAGGGACAACGAGGTGGAGGAGCTGAGAGGAAACCGTGAGCTTGACGAAGTTGGATATCCCAGGTGTGGATGTGGACATTTTGACCCACCTGCCTGCAAACAGCTGGCCCACGCTGGACATACCGTGTGTAAGCAGGTCCCAACTGTGCTTGTCGGCCTTGACATACACACCGGTTGTGCCGACCACCACAACCTGCATCGTGGCACCGTTCTCGATGATTGTCCCGCCTCCCCCCCTTGGGGAAACGCTCAGGTTGAGAGATGTCGTACCGACACCGGGGATGGAGCTACGCCCAGTAACGTGAAAGTTCTCGGCTCGGGACATCACCGCAATGGCATCGGTCACGATCTGCGGGCCCGTCTTGGCGCGTTCTCCGCCCGGCGCGGGAGCCGAAACCAAGGACCCAACCGTCAACAACGCGAGTAGAACAGCTTTGGGCAACGTGTCCCCTGTCTTTCCGCGCCCCCGTTGGCGCCCGCCCAGTATAGCATGGCGCCCTCAACCGGCTCACCCCCGGCAGCTGCCAGTGGGCCCATTGGCCACGGCTTCTGGTTAGGCGTCATGCCGCGTGCCCTAGGGCCTGGATCTTCTGGCAGGCAGGAGAGTGTACTTGGTACAGGTACAAGTGCTCTTTCCGCGCGAACCCCAGTTCGTCATACCCGAGAACACCGAGCGAGCTGAGAGCTGGGTTGCGCTGGGCCGAACTGGAGACGACTGCACACGCGGAAAAGGCCGGAAAGGCAGCTTCATATTGCTTGTCATAGCTAGGTTGTCCCACCACATTGCGCCCGTGGACGGCCAGTCCGGGGTAGTGGTAACCTACCCATTCGAAGCCGGCGTCGATTTGAGCGGCCGTCATGGCATCCCTCGATAGCTTCTCGCCCGCCATCCAGCGGGCGCCGTCAAACGCGTCGGCGTTGAGCGTAATGAGGCAGGCAACAGTCGCTGCCAGGCCGGCCAAAGCCAGCGACAGGGTGGGCGACCAGAGCTTGGACCGGTGGGCTCGGTCTGCCGAGAGATAGCGCCGGCTTAGTAACACGGCCCCCCCGAAAACCAATGGCCACAAGTAGCGGTCAAACATTTCTCCTTTGAGGAAGATACCGTATAAGGCCAGTCCTGCGGCGGTGAGCGTTGTGAAAACGGCCAGTAACCCCCATGCCGGCTCTACAGATAAAAGCCGGCGCTTTAGCAATCGAGCATCTCCAAGTGCTCCAAGCGCAACAAGGGAAAGGACGGCTGCTGCCACTGAGGCTATTACGCAGAGGACAAGCCAAAGGGGCTCCGGGAACAGCACCGGGCGCACCCCCGGGAGGTCCTCGTTGCCTGTTGCTCCTCGCTGGTCCAGATAGTTGCCCACAAAAACTGAACCGTTGACGGCCACGAGCACCAACCCCAAGATAAGCACCGCTCCGGGTACGAGAGCTCGCCACTGGCGCCATGCGGCGACGCGGAGCGCCTGTTGGGCCTGGGCCCATAATGACCTAGCGAGCAAGGCCAGAAGAGGAGAAAGCGCGAAGGCAAGGGTGAAGTACCATTCTACGAAGCTCTGGAGGGATGACCCGATGCTTTTCCACCAGGGCTGTGGCTGAGGGCGAAGCACGCCGGCGGCGCCAACCGCAATGAACCCGTGAGCCAGGCCACCCCTCGCTCCGACCACTGCCTGCGCGCCCGGCAACTGCGCCGTCCAGGCAAAGACGGCGGAGCATGCGGCCAGGACGACCCCACCGCAGGTCACGTAGAGCCTCAGGTGGCGACGGTCCCGGACGGCCAAAACGGCCAGTACGGCAGCAGGGGCGGCTAGGTCGAACTCTCGGATGGAGAAGCCAAAGCACCCAACGACCAGCGAAGCAGCTAGAAAACTCCACCGGCCACGCCCCACCCGCCTTGCAGCCGCCACCCCCAGGGCCAGGCTGGTGATGGCGGCCGAAAAGGCAGGTACGTCAGTCATGAAGCTCGAGGTGTTCAGCAGGAACCCTGGGAAGGCCAGCACAGACACCACTGAAGCGGTGGCCCACGAGCGGGGGAGGATGGTGCGCGCCAACCAGTAGGCAGCCGCGATGCCGATCGTGGACGCAACGGCTACCGCGACCCCCGGGGCCCAGGCGTGTGGGCCAAAAATAACGACGAAAGGGGCCGCCCACAGGATTTGACCAATGAGGGTCATCGCTCCCCAACCTTGCAAGCTGTAGTGGCCGGTGTGGGCAAATCGAAAGAGCACGAGCCGGTAGGACCAGTCGTCGTTGCGGGGGATATCGAGCGCATGTAGCCACGCCGCCGCGGCCAGGGGGGCACCGATGCCCACCGCGACGAGAAGGCCGATGAGACCGGCGTCTACCAGGTTGAAAGAGCTGGCTTGCCCGTCGACGCGGGGAGCGGAGGCCTCCGCCACAATCGTCGTGGCCACGCCCGAAATGTTACCCGGCCTCTCTAAGCGTCAGGGCGGGGGCTCGTCGCCCGGCGCCGTGCCCTTCGTGATGGCTCAGGAGGGCGACCCTGGGCAACGGCCGGGTTCGGGCGGGGCCGTGGCCCCCTCGCGGATACTGGCTACCCCCGCGACGGCGCCGGCCTTACGCAGTGCGGCGAGCGCTCCAGGCTCGCCGGCAAGTTCGGCGTCGAAAAAGTACGTTGTCACCTGGGCGACGATCCCACGGTCGGCCTTGGGGGCCACCAGTGGCCCGGCGTACGGCGGCTCGTGCTGGGCACCAAGCAGATCGAGATAAAACTTTGTACCTTTGGCCGAGTTGAATATTTGCGTACTGCAAACCGGAAAATTAATGGTGTCCTTGTTACCTTGGACCACCAGGAGGGGGGGCGAGGGATCCTGGAAATAGGCTCCGCCAAAGCTGTCCAACTCGGCGCCAGAAAAGACGGCCACTGCTTTAACCAAGGCATCCCGGCAGCAGGAGTTGTCACCCACCGCCAGGGTGACGTCGCCGCCGTCAGAGTGACCAGCAATGCCTATTTCGGAGGTATCGACAAGGCCAAAAAGCGAGGTATGAGGCTGGCGTGCCAGGCGAAGCAGGGTAGAAATGACAAAACGTAGGTCGTTCGGATGGTTGATGATGTCGTTTTCGTCCAGTTCAGCGGGATCGGTTGGGCTCGTGTGAGGGTACGTCGGCGCAGCCACGACGAAACCGGCGGAAGACCAGCCGGCGAGCAACCCTGAGTAGGCGGCGACGGAAAGATCGTAACCTTGGGAAAATACAACGAGCGGGTACGGTGGCCGAGCTGGTTTGGGGCGCCCGGGTGCTGGGCGCGACGGCACGGGGATCCAGATTTCCGTAGGCAAGAGGCGCTCAGGGCGGCCAACGCCCGAGGGCTCGGAGATCACGATCCTGCTCGTCGTCACCCGGTAAGTGCCCTCGGCGGTTACGGGCGGGGCGGTCGTCACCGCGTGAGCGTGCCGGGAAAGCGCCTCGGGCAAAGGGACGGCTTGGGCCCCGCCCAAGAGCCCGGCGCCATTGCACCCTGCCACGCCAACGGCCAGCCCGGCAGCAACCACGGCCTTACTGAACGCGGTCGCGGCACGGGCCAATGGCTGGCGCGCCTGTGTCTCGTTGGTAGCTACCCTTCGCCGCATCCTCCGCGCAGCGTACCTGGCCAGACGGCACCGATGGGGCGCGGGAACGGGCAACCAATAAAATCGCGGGTGTGGACGGTTGGCACGTCTAGCACAGCGCCACAGTCCTCGTATCGGGCTCCGGGCTGCTCGTTTTAGGCAGCAACCCGCCAGGTCACTAGCGCTTCCTCGGGCGGGTGAGCTGTGTGCTGCCGAGCACCATGGCGGCGATGATGAGGGCGATCAGTACGCTCGCCAGGGGCCAGCTCATGCCGCCTCCGGCACCGGGAGGTCGGCACGGCCGGGGCCCAAGAGCCGCACGGGGACCCGGACCACGTCGCGGCTACCGCCTTTGGCCGGCACGCTGAAAACGACCAAAGTACCTCGGGTGCTTCTGGGGACGGAATATGGCAGCAGGCAGCTGAAGCCGCCTCGCGCCCCAGCCACCGCACCCGGTCGCAACAGCCGCCGGGCGAGCACATCACCGGCGGAGCTGACCAGCTCGAACCCGAAGGCGGCCAGGGAGGCCCGGACCGTGCCCGACACAGCCACCGGCGTCTTCAGCACCTGGCCCGGCAGGGGTTGCTCGACCAGCACTGCGGGGGCCATGTCCTCGAAATCCGCCCTCCCAAGCGGGCGGCCGAGCTGGCCCACCGGGCGTCCGTCGATGTTGACCCAGGCTCCTGAGACCCCTGGGAACTGGGTCAGGGTGTAGACGACCTGGGCTAGAGGGGCGGCCAGAGGGAGGGTGCCAGCGCTCCCGGCAAAGGCCCGGGTAAGCTCCACGGCGACCGTCCCGCGGCTTTCGGAGGCTCCGAGCAAGCGGGTGCCGACGGGGACGGCCGTCGACAGCCCGGCAGCCATGTCAGCCCCGCTTGGGCCAGCCAGCAGTTGGCCCAGGGCGGCAGCGGCGATCGCCGTGCCCGGTTGT
Source organism: Actinomycetes bacterium (assembly GCA_021827285.1). Classification (GTDB taxonomy): domain Bacteria; phylum Actinomycetota; class Acidimicrobiia; order Acidimicrobiales; family Palsa-688; genus JAKAWM01. Next base: position 5,401 of record JAKAWM010000119.1, read on the forward strand.
ACCTGGCGGCTGGCTACACCCAACTTGCCCTCCCGGAGGAGGTACAACCGGACTGCCACGGTGGCCCTGGGCTCCTCCCTCTGCAGGCCCCAGCGGGGGGCAAACGGGGCCAGGTCGGGGCGGGCCAAGCGAGGCCCGAGCCCAGGCAGGCTCGGTATAGGGCGGAAGTGGGCGACGTTCATAAAAGAAGCCCCCGGGTGCTCGGCCTGGGCGGTTCGTAGCGGGCCAAGGCCAATGGGTCGCCCACCTCAGATGGCTCGTCCAGCTCAGCCTCGGTGCGAGCCGGGAGCTGCCAGTCCACCTCGTAGTCAGCCTCTTCAGCGGCCATCGTGGCCCTCCTGGGTCTACCCCGTTCAGGGACATCCAAACGCCAAGAGGCCGAGCGGTGGTCAAGAGCCTATGAAGCTGGCGTGGAGTTCGGGGCTCGGGCAGACTGCTGGCAGGCGTGACCTCCGATTACTCGGTGGTGGGACCACCCCCGGCCGCACGGGCTCTGATCGGCGTCCGGCTGTAGGCCCTTTTGACGTTGGTCAGGTGCTGGGCCAGGTTGGTTGGGTCGTCGACCATGGCGTCGGCGAAGTCGATGATGCCGCATAGCCGGGAGCCGGACGGGTCGACGAGAACGTGGTCGCTACAGATGTCGTTATGGACGAAGTGATGCTGGCCTCGGACAGGGGCCGGGATCTCCCCTCGGAGGTAGGGCTCCACCGGGCCCCGTAGTGCGGCGGGGAGTAGCGGTGTCAGCAGCGGCGCGGCAGCGGTGAGCTTGTCGGAGCCGGTGCCCCAGGCTTCGTTTTCCCAACCGGCGGGGGTGGGTGGGATGCCGGTGGTGGGTACCTGGTGGATCCGGCTCAGGGCGGCCCCGAGCTCGGCGGCCAAGGACGGGTGCAGCTGGGCGACGTGGTGGGCGAGGAACCGGGGAGCCACCGGTAGACGACGAAAGGATGAGGGAACTGGCGTGTAGGCCGGCCAACCAGCTCGAAGCGGGGCGCCAGCTCGGGTAGTGCTGTTCAAGCGGACTTGGCCCTTGACCCCTCGCCCGCGCCCAACAGACGGACCCTCCTCTTGTCCTTCACCACGTTGACCTCGAGAAAGCCCCCGAGCACGCGCACGTACTGTTCGAGCACGTCGATCGTCACGTTGTGGGGCCGCTCTATGCCGGCACCCGTGGTTGGGACACTCCCAAGCGCTTGGTAAGTTCGCGCTGGGGTGAAGCCAGCCTGCTCCCTTAGGGTTGTGAGCTTGCTGGCCAGCAGCAGTTCGCTCTCGATCTCCGCGACGCGCTCGGCTGCGCCTTCTGCCGCGAGCACCCGCTCCTCCCAGTTCTTTTGCGCTCACCGTCTCTTCCTCCTTGGTCGTGCGCCCTCGCTTTCTTTGGCCTCGCCCTCCAGGGCCGCTTGGGCAGCCCTTCTTGCCTTGCAGGCGCTTCAGGTGGTCCTGCAAACGCAGGTCGGCCAGGGTCACGCTGTCGACGTAGCACTTGGACCAGCTCTTTGATGTTGTTGTAGCGGCTGGCCTTCACCGTGTCGACGAGCGGCCGGCCGAGCGCCGGTCCGTAGCTCCTCAGCACCCTGAGGGCGGCCAGCAGCACCTCGGCGTCCGGCTGGAGGAGCGAGTTGGCCCACTCCTCGAAGACAGGGTGGAGCTCGACTTCCCAGGACTCGTCGGCTACGTGATAATGATGCCGTTATCGGCTCGGCAGGGCGTCGGTGGGGCTAGCAAGTCAACCGTCCGGTAAGGCTGGTTTGGACCGGCGTTGTGAGGTACGACCGCTGGCCTGTGGCGAGGGGCAGTTGGCGCGAGAGGTGCCGTTCTGGCGCGACTCTGTAGTTCTTCGGGCCGGATTACCGAGCGCGCATTATGTTGCGGGCCTCCCGCTCTACTTCGCCGGTTACCGGGTGCCGGTTGTAACGCGCCCGGATGTTCCGTTGCGCCCTGGCCCTAAGTGTGGCGATGGCGGGACCTCCGTCCGGTTCGATCTGGGCAACAGGTGCCCGTGCTGGACGCGAGACCGTGCTCACGCATCAACTGGCCCGCAAGCTGGCGTTTGGTGGTAGGGCCGGCTCCAGCTCGACGGCTGTTGGGAGAAATGACGTTACACCCGCTCGATTCGGACGCCATTTGCATGCGACGCGAGCGGGCCAAGATCCTCAACGTCGCTACTGAGAACGACGCCGCCTGGTTCAGCACTGGCGACGACAATGGCGTCCACGGCGGATCCGGGGCCCGCGAGATGCCGGAGCTCGCCTGCGCGACGAGCGAGGCTCTTTGGGAGTTCCTCCCTGACGTCGCAGGTCTTGAGCAGTCGGTTCGCCGTCGCGTCATCGTGTTGACGCCCGGTGACCGACTCGGCGAGCACGACGGAGGGAACGAGGGGTGGCCACTGGCCGTCGCGGACCAGTGCGCGG
>JAKAWM010000120.1 GCA_021827285.1 Actinomycetes bacterium
AGCCCAAAAGAGGGATGTCGCGACGGGTGCCGCCATCGGGAGCCCACTCTCCGGGCTGGCCAGGCTCTATCAGGACACGCCTGGTCCCCGTCCCGGTCCGCATCTCGGCGACTGCCCTCGACGCCACTTCCAAGCCCAGACGGGCTAGGGGATCCGGCTCCTCGGAGGCACCTTTTGCAGCTGAGCCCTCGGCCACTGAGTCGGCCGCCCGGCCCTCGGCCGCTGAGCCTCCCGCTACTGAGCCTCCCGCCACTGGGCGCTCGGCCACCCGGGCCTCGGTGCTGACCGGCCCATCGGCCGCCCGGGCCTCGGCCCTGACCGGCCCAGTGATGCCGGCCTCGTAGCGGCTTGGCATCACCACGACCCTCCGGCCCGGGTGGCTGGTGAAGGCTTGGAGTGCCGACGCCAGCGTCGGGTGGTTGTCCAGGGCCGCGGTCATGGCAGCGGGGCCCTGCAGTTCGGGACTTAGGAGATCGCCGGCGATCATTACTGCGCCCGGACCGTCCCAGGACCCGATGGCTCGGGCCACTTCTTCGGCCGCCACGGCCGACCCCTCCGTCGGCTCGGTGCCCAGCCGAAGACCGGCGAACACGAGGAGGCGCGCGCCAAGAGGCAGCTCCACCACAATCTCCTCTATCACGTGTCTACCACGTGCCTATTGTGGCCTGATGCGAGAGGTAGCCGCGCCGAGCGGCGAGACACCCGGTGATCAGCTCGTCACCGAGGAACGGGCGGGAGCACTGTGGACGTGGCGAACCCCAGTTCGCGGCCTCGGGCCGGCGACCGTGTTCGACCTCGACGGCGTCCTCTCGGACGGGTCTGCGCGCCACCACCATCTTCAGGGCCCTAACCCGGACTGGGAGTCGTTCCTGGCCGGCGTGGGCGAAGACCCCGTGATCGAAGAGGTGGCCAGCCTCCTGGCGTTGCTAGACCCATCGCTGGCCGTCGTGCTCCTTACCGGTCGGCCGGCGCGGGTCCGCGATGTAACCCTTGAATGGCTCCTCCGCAACCAGCTGCGTTGGGACCTGCTGGTTATGCGGCGCGACGGAGACTACCGCCCAGCCAGCCACTTCAAGCAAGACGCGGCGCGTGCGCTTCGCAATGAGGGGTTCGAGGTCAAGTTGTGCTTCGAAGACGACAAACGCACGGTGGAGATCCTGCGCCAGGCGGGCCTGCCGACCATGTACGTGCACTCTGGCTATTACGACTAGAGGCGGCACCTTAGCTTCACGCGGCGCCGTCTGTCCCCACCCGGCGACCCGCCGGCCGCCGTCCGGCTAAAACCGCCGACCAGCCGCTCAGCCTTCTTTCAGCAACGCCAGGTAGGCTGAGGCAAGAGAGGTGCGCACATGAACCGCAACAACATAAAAACCGTCGTCCTGCTAGGTGCCTTGGGCGGGCTGTGCATCGGCATCGGGGCTATCTTCGGACGTGGCGGGCTCATAATCGGGCTGGTGATCGGGCTGGTCTTCGTGGGAGCGTCGTACTGGTTTTCCGACACCGTGGCGATCAAGGCCGCTCGGGCCGTACCCGTATCTGAAGCTCAGATGCCCCAGTACTACGAGATAGTGCGGGATTTGACGACGCGTGCCGGGATGCCCATGCCTCGGCTCTACGTTTCGCCGGCGGCGCAGCCAAATGCTTTTGCCACGGGGCGGAACCCGCACCACGCCGCGGTGGCGGTCACCCAAGGGATCCTGCAAATCTGTACTTGGAACGAGCTACGGGGTGTGCTCGCGCACGAGCTCAGTCACGTCCGCAACCGCGACATCCTGATCTCTTCGATCGCTGCTTCCATAGCCATGGGGATCACCTTCCTGGCCCGGATGGTCGCCTGGAGCAGCTTCTTTTTCGGCGGTGCCATAGGAGGTGGCGGCAGGCGCAACGAGGAGGAGAACATATTGGCTCTCCTGGCCACCATTATCCTCGCCCCGCTGGCGGCCATGCTGCTCCAGATGGCCCTTTCCAGGAGCCGTGAGTACGAAGCTGACCGGGACGGTGCCCGCCTGATCGGGGATGGAGAGCCGTTGGCGTCGGCGCTCGTAAAGCTCGAGACGGCTGCCGGCCGCATCCCCATGCCGGGCGTCCCCAGGGAGATGGCGGGGCTCTTCATAGTCAACCCGCTGGCCGGGCGACGGGTGAGCATGGCCAACCTTTTCAGCGATCACCCCCCGACCGACAAGCGCATCGCCCGCTTGCGCTCTCAGGAGTGGGCGCACCGCTTCTAGTTTTGGCGGTGGCACAAACTGGTGGGGTCAAATGGCCTCGGCGGATGCCTCTGACGTGATGTGTACCGCACATGCGCTATGTAGTACGGCCGACAGCTCATCGGGAGGTGCCATGGCATCCAACAGCACGTCTTTCCGGCTCAGGGACACAACGAGGAACCGCCTAGCGTCACGCGCCGCTCGCGAAGGCGCGACCGTCACCCAGCTCCTGGACCAGCTCATCGTGGAGGGGATCGACCAATGGGATTATCCCGGGATCGTGTTCCGTGGCCCCGCTCACGATAGGCGCGCTGCTCTTGCCGCAGGACCTGACGTGTGGGAGGTTGTTGCTCGTCTCCAAGAACTGGATGGCGACGAAGAGCAGCGGATCGAGGTGCTCAGCGCCGACCCGGATCTACACGCTCGGCTCGTACGCACAGCCCTGGATTACGCAGCCGCGCACCCCGCCGAGGTCCAGGGACGGATCGGGCGCAATCGGGAGGAGGCTCAGCGAAGCCGGTCGCTGTCGCAACAGCGCGAAGCCCTGCTGGGGTGACGGCTTTCTTGATCGACGAGATGTTCCCGTTGGCAGCAGCCGTAGCCCTGCGCGACGTCTATGGCCACGACGCAGTACATGTTCCCGAAGTCTGTCTCAGGGCGACTGACGATGCGGTGGTGGCGTCGAGCGCCAGGACAGAGCGGCGCGTCCTCGTCACCGAGAACGTCATCGACTTCTCCCCTGAGCGCGATGTGGTGCTCGTGTTCGTCCTAAAGAAGAACCTTCCTGCGGGAGGTGGGCAGGGACCGGCCCTGGCAAGGATCCTGGACCTGTGGGCACAACAACACCCGAACCCGTACCTCGGTCCCCACTGGCCGACGACATAGACTCACCGCTCGGGCGGTTTCAACAGGCAGCGACGCTGACGGTGGGATCCAGGCGCCGCAGGTCATCCGGGTCGCTCGTGAGGACGACCCCCCCTACCGCTCGGGCCAGGAGAACGACCGATGCATCGACGATGTCGGCTGTCCCGGTGGCGCCACACAATTGGCCACAGGCGCGGGCGTTGTCCGAGCCGAGGGGCTCGATGCTTACGCCGTCGGCCCCCACGACCCGAGCAAGGCGGGCCTGGCGCGCTGGGTTGCGCCACGCCTGCGCTAGAGCACCGGCAGGCACATGCACTTCGTCAGCCAGCTCCAACAACCTGATTACGTACCTATTGGCTCGGTCGATGGCGATCAGCGCCCCGGCGTCCAAAACTACAGGCCGAGGACGCTTCGGGCCCACGCTGTCTCCTCGTCTGTTGCGGGACCGAGCTCTGCACGGATACCGGCGAGGACGTCCGCAAGCCGTTCTCGATTAGCGCGGTCGGCCATAGCTCGGGCCACCCAATCGCTCACTGACGGCGAACGACCGGCCGCCACCGCCGCCTCCGCAGCTCGAACGACGACCTCCTCCACGGTAACCGTCACCCGTCGACGCATACCTTCAGCATACTGATGATGCGGTTTGTATGCACGGGTCGACCTGGCAGGTCGGGGCTGAGGCTGACGATGCAGGCGAGCGGTACTACCTGCTGGCCGGCCAAGCGTCCGCCTGGGCAACTGCGACGCCTGGTCCTGTGGCCAGGCTTTCGAGCAGGCTTGACTACCTCAATCTCGGAAGTTCTCGAACTGGAGCGGGATCCCGAAGTCTTCCTCCCGGAGAGCGGCGATGGTTGCTTGCAGGTCGTCGCGCTTTTTGGCCTGGACCCGCACCTGGTCCGCCTGAGTCGACGAGCTCACCCCCTTGGGCGCGTGGTCCTTGATGAAGCGGTTGATCGCCCGGGCCTGGTCGGCGTTGATGCCAGCTTTGAGAGTCACCGTTTGGCGTACCGTCCCCTTGGCCGCCTCCTCGACCTTGCCGTGGTCCAGCGCCTTGAGCGACACCTTGCGCCGGACCAGCTTTTCCTCCAGCACCTGCATTACGGCCTTCAGCCGGTCCTCGGTAGAGGAGTGAAGCCGCAGCTCTTGAGCGGACAACTCGATGGTCGAGCCTGTGTCTTTGAAGTCAAAGCGAGTGGCGAGCTCGCGTTGTGCCTGGTCGACAGCGTTGCGGACCTCTTGCATGTCGACTTGCGACACCACGTCAAACGTCGGCATGCACAACACGCTACTTTGTTAGTCCTGAGGGTCGGTGCCCGAGCGGCCAAAGGGAGCAGACTGTAAATCTGCCGGCTGATGCCTACGGAGGTTCGAATCCTTCCCGGCCCACTGGTTCTGAGCAGGTCTTTTGTGGCGGGAAGGTTGTCGTCGGTGGTCCCTGGTAGTCTCCTCAGTGCAACAGCTGTGCAACTTAAGAGCTGGGCAACAGCTGTGCAACTGAGGTTCCGAGGGATAGGGGACGCCGGTGCAAGGCACGATGGTCGAGCGAGCACCCGGTCGATGGTTGATCAGGGTGTTCGCGGGTCGAGACAGTGACGGAAGGACCCGGCGGGGTCGGTGCGGCGCAACCACGCCTTGCTGCACGCCTCGTGGGAACTGCCCATTCTGCTAGGAACTATGGGATGGCGAACGTCGCGGTCCCGCGCGTCCGCACTTACCTGCGCAGCGACCGCGAGGCCCTCATTGCGTTGTGGTACGCCTGCGACCTCGTACGACCGTGGAACGACCCCGGCAGCGACATCGGGCGCAAGCTCACACACGATCCAGACGGGCTGCTCGTGCTCGAGCTCGACGGAGAGCTCGTCGGGTCCGTCATGGCCGGTTACGAAGGGCACCGGGGCTGGGTCAACTACCTTGCCGTGGGCCCGCACCACCAGGGAAAGGGCTTCGGCTCACTTCTCATGTCCGAAGCCGAGCGCAGGCTCGCCGAATTGCGCTGCCCGAAAGTCAACCTGCAGGTGAGGGCTACCAACCAGAATGTCGTTGCATTTTACCGGCGCCTCGGCTACCGGGTGGACGACGCCGTCAGCCTGGGTAAGCGCCTGGTGGAGGGCCCCACGGGCTCCCGAGGCCGCGAGTGATCCATGGCAGCGCCGGCTTGTCTCAACGGCTGGCGGTGAGCCCCACGCCGTCAGGGTAGGAGGTGGCCGTGGTGTTGCCGTCAGGGTCATGGGAGAAGGTCGTGGTCTTGCCGTACCAGTCGGTGACAGACGCCATGGCCCCTGTGGCATCGTAGGCGTAGCTGACCGTGGCCGAGCCCCCTACCGGGGCCTGGGGGTAGCTGAGGGACTGGCGCTGGCCGGTGGAGAAGTACGAATAGGACACCGTTGAGGTCGTCGGGGGCGGGGCTGCACCTGGGCCCTGGTCGACAGACACGCTGGCCAGCACAGAGGAGGCCACCAGCACCCCTTTGGAGACCGACAGCGGCGAAGACCTGCTCACCGATATAGCCGTGGAGGGCAGGTCCACCGAGCCGGTGAGCTCGGCCTTGCCCGAGCCGGCCACGTCCAGCACGCCCGTGCCCGTGGTGCCCGACCAAAGCGCCACCGAAGCCGCGTTGGCCACCGGGGCGCCCGAGACGGACAGCAACCCGTCGCCGCTCACCTCCACGGCTGCCTGGGCGGCGCCTGGGCCACATGGGGCCGGGTAGGAGGCACAGGCCAGGTAGATGCTGGCCCCGGTGCCGGTCAGCTTGCCCGAGCCAGTGACGGCGAGCTTGCCGGTCACTACATAGGTGCCCGGGCTGAGGCTGAGCGAGCCCGCCCCCGAGGCCTCCAGCTCTGAGTACACCCCCGGGGACGCCACCAGGTGGTGGTTGGCGGTGGCGTCCAGGGCGGTGGCCGTGGCGGTGAGCACCGGGGCAGGGAGCACCGCCAGCGGGTTGGCCACGACGGCGGTGCCGGGCGGGGCGAGGGGGCCGACGCTGGCGGTGCCGGTCGTAGCCGCCCCACCGGCCAGGGCGAGCGAAGAACCGCTGACCCGGGCCGACCCGGTGGCCAGCGCACCGTCGGGGCTGGCCGAGCTGTCGGCTATGGTGCCGGCGGCGGAGATGACAGCGGCCCCGGTGGCCTCCAGGGCGCTGCCCGAGGTGGCGGTGGCGCAGATCTCGCAGGCCGGGGCGCCAACTGCCAGTTCACCGACAGCCAGCCGAGGTCAGCGTCCTCAGGCCCGTTCACCACGGTGTCACCGTGGCGTCCAACATGCCCCTCGGTTCGGGTGCCATTGTCATCGTCTTTCCTCACAGGCCCACCTGGCCACGTCAGCTCCCTTTCGGGCCCGGGAAAAAGCCCCGGTGTCCGGCCAGTTATGCGGGGCGACCAGCGGAGGGCTGGCCTACTGCCCCGGTTTCCTGTCGCCTTTCGGCCACCGGCGTTCGCTTCTTGGCCATCCATATCCCGCTGGGGGGCTGGGCCTCGCTTACGGTCGGCTTACCGGCACCTGCGACAGAGCCGGACCCCAACGGGGTTGTCACGTTGCACTTGTGCGAGACGCGGCCGGGGTGGGCGCCCTTTGTCCCCCGGGGGCGGCGGTGCCCGTCCAGCCATGGTGTGGTCCGGCCCGGCTGGCGCCTACCGCATCACAGCGGCAAGCCCCTGCACCTCGGTGCTGCTCCCATCCACCCGAGGCTTGCAATGACGGGGGGTCATCAAGGGTTCACGGTCGTTCGCCCGTCCGGCCTTCCCCTCGCCTGTTGCCCCCGGACGGGTCGGGAGCACCTTGGGCTTTCCCCCGAGCTTCACACCCCGCCGTTGCCGGCGACTCATGTCGGGGTGGGGACAGGTACTGGGCACTACCTGGGTTCAAGCCACCGCCGTAGCGGTCCTCCGTTCAACTAAACCACTCAACACAAGCGCCTTCGTGGCGCACACCACAGATGCACCACAAGCGAATGTCAACAAGGGTCAGCGAGGGTAAACAAGGGTCAGGGTAAAAGGACTGCTGAGCTGGCCTCTTGTCCAAACACCGAGGTCACGAAGTTGCCGAACTCAGCACTGATAATGCCAATGGCCCCCGGGAGCCGAGGTTGGGCGTGGGGGCAACTCTGGCAGCATTAGGACTCAGACGGTATCGGCGGGCTCACTGGTAGGGCGCGCAGCGTCTCGCGAACGGCCTCGATCAGGCGGTCGAGGTCGTTTACGGAGGTGCGCCATACGATGTCGTCATCAACCCGAGACGGGGGCAAGTAGGCCAGCGTGTGCCGGAAGCCGATTACCTGGCCCAGCACCCCGGTAGCACGTGCAATACCCACGAGCTGGCAGTAGTTCTTCAAGCGGCTCCCCACGACGATCCACAGGTAGCGAGCCCGCTGGCGCCGGTCGGCGCCGGCCCGAAAAGCCTCTGCGCCCTCGGCAACGACGGTGGCAAGCTCGTCGAGGGCTTCAAGAGCGCCGGCCAGCTCAGCCCGGGCGCTGGCGAGCCGAGAGTCGTTCACGCGGCGCTGACGTGCGGGGTGAGGCGCTGCCCTGGGCGCGCCCCGGGTGCCGAGGAGGGCACGACAGAAGGCCTCCAGCCCAGCCGGGACTCCACCTCGTCCTCGAAGGCCGCGATGTCGAAGTACGTACGGTCTGCGCCGATGGCAACGACGAGTTCTCCTGGGTCCTCCGCCACATGGAGGTCGGACATGCCGTGGTCAGCGGCGAGGCGCCAGAGCAGCTCCGCGGCGGCTTCCAGCTCCTCGAC
>JAKAWM010000121.1 GCA_021827285.1 Actinomycetes bacterium
GTTACCTTCCACCAGGTTGCCCTTGATGGTGACATGGCTCACCGGTGCCCCCGGCTTGCCCACCACCAAGATGCCCTCGCCGATGGCGCCTCTCACCGTGAAGCCCTCCACGGTCACGCCTGGCACTGGCACTGTTACCCCTGTTGTCTTGCCGTTGGCAACGATCGTCGCCCCCTCGCCTCGGAGCACGACAGGCTTGGTCACGATCACCTGTCCGACGTAAGCGCCTGGACAGACGACGACACTAGAACCAGCGGAGGCAGCCCCGATGGCAGTACTTATGGAACTGAACTTGGCTGCCTGGCAGGAGGTCCCCGGGTTGGTGGGCTTGGCCTGGCTGGACACGAAGACGGTCGTCGTCGCGGCACTGGCAAGTGTCGCGGGGGCGAGCCAGATCAATGCGCCGACGAGTATCGCGGTGCCGGCGGCTAGGACCTTAGGCATGAGTTTACGAGACGTTTTAAACAACGATGTAGCTTTCCCTTTATAGGTAGTCCTCGGGGTCCAAGGGTGGTGCTAATTCCCCCGTGTTACAGCCGGTGTCCCTCGGTCCATGGCTGCTGAGCCCGTGAGCACCAAAAGGCGGCACAGGTACAGGCCCTGCCTGGACCTCAGGACCTCACCGAGGTAGCTGACCACGGTCTGACCGTTCGGTGCTCTCGTCCTTTTCCCGAGGCGACCTGGTCTTGGGCATCGGCAAGGGCCTGACCGAAGACGTCGTGAGCGTATCACGAGTGTCGGTCAAGGATGTCATGTGACCGTGTATCGAAGGCTTCGTTCCATTTCGTGGGTTTGGGGTCCCACCTAAATTTCTCGGTAGCGTTAGCGGACCACTTCGGTGGCATATGCCGCCATCGTCCTGGCGATGTCGGCGGGTTCGAGCAACCCCTGCTCATTTACGGGGAGCCTGCCCAGGTGACGGAAGTACTGGACATAGAGGTCCGGAGTGAGCGTGCAGATGAACTTGGCCGGCTCGCCGAAAGGGTTGGAGAAACTGAGCGAGCGGGGCCGGCGGGTCCCCCCAAGACGTGAGCCTCGTCGGTTTCGACGACATCCCGGAGGCGGCTTATTTCACTCCACCGCTGACTACCGTGCACCAGGACTTCGGTCGGGTGGGCGCAATGGGCCCTCTTTGTACCCTTCGCGTGCCAGCGAGGTGAGCTCGGCTCGGGTGGGAGTGTGAGCCGCGCAGAGGAGGAGCCCGGTTTCCGCTCTGGCGCTCAGGGCGGCGTCGGTGGCATCTCGCGAAAAGGAGCAGATCACTAAACGACTGGCTGGGGCGGCCGGTCCTTACGTGCTCAGGTACTAGGCGAGCTCCGAGCCCGGTCGTCGGGCCTCGGCATGCGAATTGGACGCCGGCACCTTCAGTTCGACGTTCACTGTCCCGACCGAGCAGGCTGTCAAAGCGTTCGAGAGGTCCGGGACCGTGCGCGGCACCTCGGGCCTTGGGCGGCTCGCGGCCGGCGTCCCGACGACGACGACGTCGACCGGCTTTATGAGCGGTTCCTGCCCCTCTTGGTGCAGACCGTGGCCGAACATTCGGAACTGATCCCCGGGGCCTTGGAGGCCGTGGCGGCCTTCAGAGCCAGGGGCTTGGCCATTGCCACCACGACCGGGTACTCCCGAGAGGTGATGGACGTCGTGCTCAGAGAAGCAAAGCAACAGGGCTACGAGCCGGATGTAACGGTTTGCGGGGGCGACACTCCGATCGGCCGCCCCGGGCCGTTCATGGCCTTACAGGCGCTGATAAAGCTGGCAGTCAGCCCCGTTTGGGCCGTCGTCAAAATAGGCGACACGACCGCGGACATCCTGGAAGGCTTGAACGGCGGCATGTGGTCCGTGGGCGTCGCCGCCACCGGTAACGAAGTGGGCCTGACCGCCGCCGATTACGCTGCCCTGCCCGCAGGGGAGAGGCAGCGCGTTTGTGCAACGGCTACCAATGTGTTGCTCGAGGCCGGAGCCCACTACGTCGTGGACAGCCTGGCCGACGTCCTTCCGGTCCTGGACCGGATCGACGAGCGTCTTGCTTCCGGCGAGAAGCCCTGAGCCACCGCAACCCACGGGCACCCCGTACGTCACAAGTAGTCTCGTCCCTCCCGGAGCGGCCAGTAGTGGATAGACCCGTGTCGTACAGCGCTGGTACCCCGCCTTCACGCAAGTCCCGAGGTGCAGCATCAGGCCGAGTGGCCTCTACGGTTGGAAGCCCAGGCCGGGGACCTTGGGCCCTACCGTTAGGCGGTGAGCGTCACCCAGGATCGGGGTGAGTGCACCCAAAGGTGCCCATCGCCTGGGCGAACACGTCCCGGCGCCTCAAGCCTTCGCCCTCCCGGGGGAGTACCCATGAACAAGCAGTCGCGGGCTAGTCACCCGATATATGGTCTGTTGCCCGCCAGGGTCAAGGGCTTCGATGCCTTGGCTGAGCTCGCCTTGGACCTGCGTTCGTCCTGGAACCATGCGGGCGACGACCTGTGGCGCTTCTTGGAGCCCGAGCTCTGGGAGCTTACTCAAAATCCTTGGGTTGTCCTGCAGACCGTCTCGCGCCAGAGACTTGAGCGTGAGCTGGCTGACCCTCGCTTGCGCAAGGAAATTTCAGCCCTGTTGCGGGCCAAGCGCCGGGCGGCGAGAGAACCGGCTTGGTTTCAGCAGGGCCACCTCCACGGGCCGCTGACCACCGTGGCGTACTTCAGCATGGAGTTCATGTTGAGCGAGGCGCTGCCCATATATTCCGGTGGCCTGGGCAACGTGGCTGGAGATCAGCTTAAAGCCGCCAGCGACCTGGGGGTGCCCGTGGTCGGCGTTGGTTTGCTCTACCAGCAGGGCTACTTCCGCCAGTCGATCGACAAGGACGGGGCACAGCAGGCGCTTTTCCCTTACAACGACCCGGGGCAGTTGCCCATCACGCCCGTGCGCCAGCCCGACGGCGAGTGGCTGCGGCTGGAGGTCAAATTGCCCGGCTACCCAGTGTGGGTACGGGCCTGGCAGGTTCAGGTGGGCCGGGTGACGCTGTACCTGCTCGACACCAACGACGCCTTCAACACGCCTTGCCGGCGCGGGATCACGAGCGAGCTGTACGGCGGGGGTGCCGAGTTGCGCCTCACCCAAGAACTTGTCCTTGGCATCGGCGGGTGGCGGCTGCTTGAGGCTCTCGGCATTAGGCCCGAGGTGTGCCACCTGAACGAGGGGCACGCCGCCTTCGCCGTGCTCGAACGGGCTCGCAGCTTGATGAAGGAGACTTCGCAGCCCTTCGAGGTGGCCTTGGCGGCTTCGCGTCCCGGCAACGTTTTTACAACCCACACGGCCGTGGCTGCCGGTTTCGACCAGTTTCCTCCGGCTCTGATCGAGCACTACCTTGGGGCGTACGCCCATGACAGGCTCGGGATAGGAGCCCAGCAGCTACTGGCATTGGGGCGCCAGGACCCTGACGACGCCGCGGAGCCTTTCAACATGGCCTATCTGGCCATCCGGGGTAGCGGTTCAGTGAATGGGGTGAGCCGCTTGCACGGCGAGGTTAGCCGGCGCCTCTTCGCTCCCCTTTTCCCGCGCTGGCCGCTGGCAGAGGTCCCGGTCGGGCACGTGACCAACGGGGTCCACATGCCCACCTGGGACTCGGCCGAGGCCGACGAGGTCTGGACCGAAGCGTGCGGCAAGGGTCGCTGGCGAGGGACCACAGAGCACCTGGAGCACAGCGTGAGCCGCCTCTCCGACGCCCGCCTGTGGCAGTTCCGCACCGCTTCCACCAAGTCCTTGGTCGACTACGTCCGGGGCCGCCTGGCCAGGCAGCTGACAGCTTCGGGGGCCTCACCCGAGGCCATCGACGAGGTGGGCCGCATCTTTGATCCAAACGCTCTGACCCTGGGTTTTGCCCGTCGTTTCGCCACCTACAAACGGCCCAACCTGTTGCTTCAGGACCCGGACCGGCTGGTCCGCCTGCTCACCAGCTCGGAGCGACCGGTGCAGCTGGTCATCGCGGGCAAGGCTCATCCCGCGGACGGGGCTGGGCAAGCGCTGGTCCAAGAATGGGTGCGCTTCGTCCGCCGCCCCGACGTCCGCCCTCGAGCCATTTTCCTTAGCGACTACGACATGCAGCTGACCGAGCACCTGGTGCAGGGTGTTGACGTCTGGCTCAACACACCCCGGCGGCCTTGGGAGGCGAGCGGCACAAGTGGCATGAAGGTGCTCGTCAACGGGGGCATTAACCTTTCTGAGCTGGACGGTTGGTGGGCTGAGGCCTACCGGCCCGAGGTGGGCTGGGCGCTGGGCGACGGCCTCGACCACGACGACGGCCCCGCCTGGGACGCGGCCGAGGCCGAAGCTATGTACGAGACGCTAGAAACTGAAGTGGTACCTGAGTTCTTCACGCGCGACAAGGACGGCATCCCCACGGCCTGGGTGGCCCGCATGCGCGAGAGCATGGCCAAACTGACGCCACAGTTTTGTGCCAACCGTACGGTGCGCGAGTACACCGAAAAGCACTACCTCCCGGCCGCGGCTGCCTACCGTTCACGCACCGCCGGCAATTGCGATGCCGCCAGGCGGATAGTCGATTGGCAACGGGATCTGAAAGAAAAATGGCCCGGGTTGCGTATCGGTAACGTCACGGTCGAGTCTCGGGATGCCGAGCACCTGTTCGCGGCCGAGGTGTTCCTCAATGGGCTTGTGCCCGAGTCGGTGAGGGTGGAGCTTTATGCCGAGGACAAAAGCGGTGGTGCCCCGGCCCGCTACGAAATGGTCCTAGGCCGGTCACCAACCAGCGCGCTCGTAGCAAAGACCTATAACGCATCGGTCCCCGCCAGTCGTCCGGCCAGCCACTACACGGTACGTGCCTTGCCCTCGTTCCCCGGTCTCTCGGTACCCCTGGAAGCAGGCGCCATCCTTTGGCAGTCCTGACGATCCTGACATCGACGTGGGCAGCTTGCTGCTCGGGGTACGGTTGGCGCCCCGTTCCTCCACCCCGGCCGGTCAGCGAAGGTGCCACTTCCTGCCGGGTGGGAGCAGCCCATCGGCGGCGCTAGGCCCCCAGGTGCCAGCTGGGTACGGAAAGGCGGGGCCTGGCACTTCGAGCACGGGTGCAACGATCTCCCAGGCACGCTCGACCTCGTCTTCTCGTACGAACAGCGTCCTGTCGCCTGCCATGGCGTCGGCGATGAGCCGCTCGTATGCCTCGGGAGGCTCGACCATGAACGCTGCGCCGTAGGAGAAGTGCATCGACACTGTCTGCACCGACACGCCGTGGCCGGGCTGCTTGGCCCGAAAGTCGACCGTGATGCCAGGCTCTGGCTGCAGCTGCAGCGCCACGCTGTTACACCGCCGCTCCGCGCCGGTCTCGGTGAAGAGTTGCTCGAGAGTACTGGTGTCGCGCAGCTGGGCCACTACCTCGGTAGTGCGACGGGGCAGGCGCTTACCGGCCCGCAAGAGGAACGGCACGCCCCCCCAGCGCTCGTTGTCGACCCAGGCGCGCACGGCAGCGTACGTCTCGGTCGTGGACGAGCCGGCTACCCCCGGCTCGTCGCGGTAGGCGGGCGCTTCGTGGCCCTCGACGACGCCCCAGGTGTACTGGCCACGGACTACGTCCTCGGGGGCAAGGGGTCGGACGGTGCCTAGGAGCATCGACTTGGCGTCCCGGATCGCCTCGTCTGCCAGGGAACCAGGGCGCTCCATCGTCAGCAGCGACAGCACTTGGAGGAGGTGGTTCTGCACCATGTCCCGGAGGGCGCCGGCGTTGTCGTAGTAGGAGCCTCGGCCTTCGAGACCGATCGGCTCGGCCACTGTGACCTGGACGTGGTCGATCGCCTGGCGGTCCCAGATCTGCTCGATCAGGGGGTTGGCGAAGCGGAACACCAAGATGTTCTGGACGGTTTCCTTGCCGAGGTAGTGGTCGATGCGGAAGACCTGGCGCTCGTCGAATACGGCCCTGACGCCGTCCTGAAGGCTGCGGGCGCTCGTGAGGTCGCGCCCGATCGGCTTCTCAAGGACGATCCTGGCGTCGGGATGCGGGCCGCTCTCGTCGAGCCGGCGGACGATGGTGGGGAAGACGGCGGGAGGCGTGGCGCAGTAGTACAGACGGCGGCCGCCGGTACCGTCCTGCTCGTCGACCCGGGCGAGCCGCTCGTGCAGTGCGCCGAAGCCGCCGGGGTCGTCATACGAGCCCGGGACGTAGAAGAGCAAGCGGGCAAAACGCCGCCAGCGCTCCTCATCGAGCGGGCGGCGCGAGAACTGCCGGACGGCGTCCCTCGCCTGGTCACGGAACGACGCGTCGTCACCGTCGCTTCGGGCATAGCCAACCACGGCAAAACGCTCTGGCAATAGGGCGTCATGAGCAAGGTTGTACAGGGCCGGGAGGATCTTGCGTCTGGCCAGGTCGCCGGAGGCGCCGAAGAGGACCATTATCTGAGACTGAGGGCCCACTTTCAAGTCCCCGCTCCCGAGACGGCTACGTGGAGCTCTGTCCCCACCTCGGCGCAGCTCGGGGTGCGGCTGGCACTTGGCGCCGCCGGGTAGTCCGAGGCCACGAGGGCAGGGACCTGCCAGGCGCTGGCGGCGTAGCTGACGGCCAGCTCGGCCAAGCCAAGCGGCCCGTCCCTGTGCGGCTGCTTACCGGACAGCACTTCGGCGAGGACCCTGTCGGCGGAGGGGTCCTCTATCAGCCCGCCGTGGAACGCTGGTACCACCTCAGCCGGGAAGGGGAGCTCCCCTGCTGGAGGCACCACCGTGGCATCGGCCAAGGGGAGGAGGAGGAACTGCGCTGTCCCGGTTAGGGGGCAGGACATGGCCCGTCCGAGCTCAGGGGCGCCGTTGTCCAGCGACGCCAGGAAGGCACTTTTGGGCGAGAGCACGACGGGCGAGAGGTCTTGGAGCGCCTCGCTCATGAGCTCCATGCCCGCGTCGCTGGCTACCCCCCAGCCTTGGCGGTTTCCCACGGGGTAGGAGACCCGGTCAGGGGCCTGGAGCGGGCTGGCCAGGACCAACATCGCCACTGGGGAGCCCGGTTCGCCGAGGAGGGTGGTCTTGGCCACCAGGGCCCCTTCGCTCTCGGCCACCACGTCCACCCTTCGGCCTGTCTGAGCGTAAAGGGACCTGAGCTGGGTGAGGAACATGCGGTCAAGCTGGGGGAGCGGCTTTACCGTGTCCGCTCCGTCGTAGGGCAGAGGTTGGCCCCTGGGGCCGACGCCTCGGTAAGAGAACGGCTCTTCATAGAAGCCACGCGACCGACGTCGCTTTGCTCAACGCCCAGCAGGACGCCTCGGTAAGAGAACGGCTCTTCATAGAAGCCCCCGGGTAGTAGGTGGAGGGCCCGCCCTTGCCAGCTCGACCCGTAGCCGGACACCAAGAGCACAGGTTGGGCTCCGGCAAGCACCGGCCCGGTCACCGGTCTCTCTTCCGCACCGGCACCGTGAGCGTTGCGCAAGCCCGCCACCGTCCCGCCGATGACGGCGCCGACGAGGGCCAGTGCGGCCAAAGGTAGAACTGGCAAAACGAAGCGGGCCGGCTGGCGCTCCACTAGGGAGCGGACGAGGCCGCGCCATGACCAGGCGTTGAACAAACCGCTGAGGGCACCAAGCAAGGGCCATAGCCAGCACGGTGTGGCGGCGATGGCGGAACCGGCCAGGCTCATGGCTACGAACACAAGCACCAGCCACGCGAGGGCGCGAAGCGGGGGTGGCCTTTTCCACCAGTCATTGCTCACCCCCACCGGATGGGCGACGAAGGCGACCAGGAGGGCGAGGGGGACGGCGGCCAGGAAGAGCCACGATAAGAACTGTTGTAGACG
>JAKAWM010000122.1 GCA_021827285.1 Actinomycetes bacterium
GAGCGCCACCACTACGACCACTGCCCCGGCAGCAACCACGAGCACCACCACGACAACGTTGCCCCCAGTGCCCGAGTTGCTCTCCGTCAGCCCTCAGCCGGGCGCCACAGGAGTCGCCCCGACGGCGCCCATTACCCTCACCCTGTCGGCGGCGCCGCTCGCGGGTGCCCCGATGCCACAACTCTCACCTCCAGTCGCGGGCAACTGGTCGGTGAGCGGAGACACGTTGACCTTCACGCCGGCGCAGGATTGGGCCCCGTGGTCAAAGGTGCACGTCGTCATACCAGTTACCCTCGCCAGCGCGGGACCGGTGACGGCAGCTACGCCCGAGCAGCTGAGCTTCACCGTACAGGGCGTCCCGCTTCTTCGAGTGCAACAGTTGCTCGCCGAACTGCGCTACTTGCCGCTCCGTTTTGGCCCCTCCGCCATGCAATCGGCCCTGGCCGGCGAACCGACGTCCCCCGGAGAAATTTCGACCTCGCCCGAGCCGGGCAAGTTCACGTGGCGCTACCCCAACATCCCTGCGACTCTCGCCTCGCAATGGGTGCCTGGCCAGCAGACCGTGGTGACCCAGGGCGCGATCATGATGTTCGAGAACGTGGAGGGCTTGTCTGTAGACGGCATCGCCGGGCCGGATGTGTGGGCTGCGCTCACCCAGGCGGTGGCTTCCCGCCGCCTCGACCCCAACCCCTACGACTACTTGACCGTGAGCGAGTCGACGCCAGAGAGCCTGACCGTGTGGCGTGAGGGGCGGGACATCTTTACTTCGCTGGTCAATACCGGCGTGCAGGGGGCGAACACCCCGATCGGCACGTGGCCGGTCTTCGAGCACCTCCAGTCGACGACAATGACGGGGACCGACGTCAACGGGTACCACTACGTCGTCCCCCACGTGCCCTGGGTGGCGTACTTCTACGAAGGCGACGCCGTTCACGGCTACTGGAGGGCGAGCTACGGCTGGCCGCAAAGCAACGGCTGCGTCGAACTTCCCGTCGCCAACGCCCAGGTGGTGTGGCCGATGGACCCCATCGGCACCCTCGTCAACGTGAGCGCCTAGCGCTACCGGGCGCCGGCGTCTGCCGCCACGTCACCGCCGGCCACCACCGTCGCCGGCCACCACCGTCGCCGGCCACCACCGTCGCCGACCACCGTCGCCGACCACCGGCCGGCCCGCGGAGGGAGTGGGATTTGAACCCACGGTGGGCGTACACCCACAACGGTTTTCGAGACCGTCCGATTCGGCCACTCTCGCATCCCTCCTAGTGTCCTGAGCTGCTGCCTTACAACACGTCCTTGCCTGAACCAGCGCTGTGTCCTAGCCCTGTCCCAGAAGCGAACCGCGCGTAGTTCAAGACAGGGGGACCTGCGACGTGAGCTCGGCTCGAGGCACCATGCGCCAGCGTAGCCCAGGGAGCTGGCAGCTCAGAGTCTACGTCGGACTGGACGCGGCCGGGAAGCTGGTCCACCTGGCGAAGACGTTCCGAGGGACCAAGAGGGCTCCGAGGGACCAAGAGGGCTCCGAGGGACCAAAAGGGAGGCCCAGTTCGAGCTGGCGAGGCTCGCTGTCCAGGTCGAGCCCGGACATGGTGACGGCCGAGAGTGCTAGGATGCGTTCTGTACCGCACCGGTAGCGGGCCCCTCCAAAAGAGCACGACTAAAAGGAGGCCCGCCTGTGCCGACACTTGAGATCCGTCCGCTCCATCGCTCCGACCGCGACCAGTTGGCCGACCTTGTCAACGCGCACGCGAGCGCGGTCGTCCCCGGGATGGGCACGTCGGTCTCCTTCCTCCTCGCCAGCCTGGAACGCCATCCCGGAGAGCCAATCACCGACCCTTGGGTGACCGAACGGGCGACCCTGGTGGCCGAGCAGCATCGCCGCGTCGTGGCAGCTGCTCACTTGCTCCGCTATTGCGACGAGGGGCCAGTAAATGAGTATTACCGCGGGCTCGGCCAGATCGAGTGGTTCGTCTTCTGGCCCGAGGCGCCGTCTAGCAACCCCTACTGGGCCAACGCCACGGCGGCGGCAGAGTCGTTGATGGACCGTTGCCTGTCGCAGTTCGAGCAGTGGGGGGCCTCTCGGCAGTGTGCAGCAGGCGACCTGCCTGTGCCCTGTGGCGTCTATGGCGTGCCTGAGCAATGGCCCCACGTCCGGGCGCTTTACGAGTGGGCCGGCTTTTCCCATACAGGCCACACCGAGGTCGTCTACGTGGCCCGGGTCGAGGAACTGCTTAGGGTTGCGGCCCCGCCGCTCGAAGCATTGGAGTTGCGCCGCTCGGTGGGCATGAACGGCACCAGGTTCTCGGCCGTTGCTGCGGGTGCCGTTGTGGGCTACATCGAAGTGGAAATCCGGGACCGGGCCGAGAGGCTTTCGGCCAACGGCCGGTGGGCCGACATCGGCAACCTCCATGTGGAAAGCGGACATCGCCGCCGCGGGGTCGCTTCATGGTTGCTCGCTCGAGCTGCCGAGTGGCTCGAGCTCGCCGGCGTCACCCGTCTCCTCGACTACTCCTACGCCGACGGGCGCAACCCCGACGGCCAAGACCCGAGCGCCTACCAAGCGTTCCTCGGGTCGCGCGGCTTCAGGGAGCTGACGCGCACCTGCCGCGGTTGGACGAGAGAGCCGCCGGAAAGGCTGCAATGACAACCGCCTGGATGACAGGCCGGCGCCGCTAGCGAGCGGGCCCACTTGGTCTTTCTCCAACCGTAGGGTCGAAGGCGGCCCTAAGGGGTTCGAACATGAGGGTCGCTCCGCCGTTGACGAGGGCTTGTGCGCGACGCCTACGGCGACGACGAAGGTGTCACCGGGACGCAGCCTCACGGTGCTTTCGCCGCCGTCGCTTTCGTACAGCGTCACGTCGAACTGCCCGTCGAGGACCAAGAAGGACCCGTCCGTGCGCTCTTCATCCTCTGAGCCCCGGGGACCTGGAAGTCGCAGTGCCCCCATGTGTGCCAGTATTGCTTCATGCCTGTTCGCATCTCCTGCGTGTGCATCGACGCCGTCGAACCTCGTCCCGTGGCCGATTTCTGGGCAGCGGTGCTCGGATGGGAGGTGGTCGAAGACAGCGACGAAGGCATCAGCCTGGCCTCGCCCGGCAGAGACCTGCCCACCCTAGACATCCTCCCCGTGCCTGAAGCCAAGCAAGTCAAGAACCGCCTCCACCTTGACCTGCGCGCAGACGAGGCTAGCTTCGACGCTGAAGCTGAGCGGCTCGACAGTCTCGGAGCCCGGCGAGTCGACATTGGCCAGGGCCCCGACGTGACCTGGGTGGTCTTCGCCGACCCGGAGGGCAACGAGTTCTGCCTCCTCCGCCGTACCATCCAGGAGATAGCGCGCTCAACAAGCACATAAAGACAGCCGGTACCAAGGTGGCGCTCTCTGGGTTGGATTGAGGGTCCCCGGGAGCCCGGCCCTTGCACTACCTGCACAAGGACCTGTGGGTGCCAAAAAAGCTCGTCATTTCCATCGGAAGTGGACGAACACCCGCCCGAAGTTGTCCTCGTCTTTTTCCACCCGGTGGTAGAGCGCCCTGACCTCTTTTTGACCGAGGAACCGCAGCACCCGCTTCTTCAACTGGCCTGAGCCCTTGCCCGGCACGATCTCGACTTCACTTGCCTTTATGCGGACGGCCTCGTTCATGATGTCCTGGAGGGCCCGGTCGATCAGGTCGCCCCGGTTGTAGATGTCGTGCAGGTCGAGCTTGAGCTTCGCCACCGCCCTGACATTACCCCCGTTACCCCGAGGTACCCGCTCGGGAGGATGCACTGGCGCCCGAGCGGCTCCGGCCGCGGTGGCCCGGGCCGCCCGGTCAACCGACGACCTGACCTTCGGCCCACGTCGTTGTGGAACCAGCGCTGGTGGCGGCAAGTATGAATAAATAGAGGTGTGAGAGCAACTAGCAGGCCTAGCGCGATATGAAGTTCCTGCGGCCCGTCTGGCAGGCGACGCTGCTGTTTTCATTGTTAGTCGGTGCTGTCACGCCGGCAGCATGGGCAGCCGGGCCGGGCCACCCGCCCGCGACATCTCCCGGACGCTCATCCCCCACCCCGGCTGCGCCTGCCATCCTGACGGCGTGGACGTCCCCCATGGACCTGCTGCTCCAGCCCTTCCCGAAGGTGGCGGCCGATAACGCGACAGTGAGGGACCTGGCCACGGTTGCCGTAGGTGGGCGCTCGGTCAGCCTGCGGTTGTCCAACCAGTGGGGCCCGGTACCGCTCACCTTCGGTGCGGTGACCGTAGCTGAGAGAGCGGGCACCACCGGCGCGGCGGTAGTCCCAGGGACCCTGGTGCCAGTTAGCTTCGACGGGAGGAGCTCGGTCACCATCCCCGCCGGCCAGGACGTAACCAGCAGCCCGGCCCCCCTAGCCGTGCACGCGGGCGAAACCCTGGTAGTCAGCATATGGGCCCCTGGTGTGGCACCGGTGAGCGTGCATTATTGCTGCCGGGGCCGGACCGTCGCCTACTACACGCCCAACGGGGCGGGCAACCAAACTGCTTCGTTGAACGGGTCGGCCTTTACAGGGGCAGACTGGTGGACGCGCTGGCTGTCGGCCGTGGAGGTGAGCGGCAGCCAGGCGCTGGGAACTGTGGTCGCCTTCGGGGACTCCATCACCGACGGGTTCGGCTACGAGAACACGGGCTTCTCATGGGTGGAGGCGCTACAGCAGCGCATCTCCCAACTACCGCCGAGCGAGCAAGTGGCGGTGGTCAACGAGGGCATCTCGGGCAACACCCTCACCCCTTTTCCTCCGGGAGTTAACGCGAGCGGCGGGGAGAACAGCTATGCAGAGAGCGGCGGAGGAGTGGCCGGCGTGGAGCGCCTGAGCCGCGACGCGCTACAACTGCCCGGCGTCAAGGCAGTGGTGGTCCTCCTTGGGACCAACGACATCTGGTTCGGTTACACCGACAACAACCCCCCCTATGGGAGCGCGGCATCGATCATCGCTGGGCTGAAACAGCTCATCGCGCAAGTGCACGAAGCCGGCCTCGAGGTCTACGGCATACCTCTTCTGCCTCGCAAGACCTCTCCGCCCTGCACTCAGCCGGGTTCGTGCCGGCCCGAGGAGTGGGGCCCGGCCGAGCAGGCGACCCTTGAGGCCGTCGACTCATGGGTCATGAGCCCTGCCGCCGGCTTCAATGGCGTAGTCAACCTGGCGGCCGTCGTCGGAGACGTCTACAACGGGCAGTGCCAGCCGGAGCTGCCCTATGCCCCCTACTTCAACGCCGACAACCTCCACCCCAACCCGGCCGGCCAGACGGCTATGGCCAACGCCATACCGACCACCCTCTTCGGCATCCCAGAGGCGCCCCAACTGCCGCCGCTGGTGGCGGCGACCCCCACGCCCGGTTGCCCGGGCGCCCAGGCGGCGGAAAACGTGACCCAAGCAGCCATCTCTTCGGACGGGCAGGCAAGGACGGCATCTCCTACCACCGTGGCCCCCACCACGGCGGCAGCGGAGGGAAGCTCGACGACCACCTCCCGCCCGGCCCCCACTTCCACCTCCTCGGCTGGTTCGCCGAGCACGACGGCTGTTTCCAACCGCACTTCCACCTCTGCTGTCGCCGCTCCTTCGACCGCACTTGGACCGACGAAAGGTGGTGGTTCGGGCAGCCGGCCCTCAGCGGTAGGCGGGGCCTTGGGTGGTCTGGGTAGCACCGGGGCCGCGCTGGTAGGCGGCCTGGCCCTGGTCGGGTTGCTGGTGGTGGGCTTGTCCTGGGGCCGGCGTAACAGCGGCAACACCCGAGGTAGGTAGGCCCCAACCGCCCCGGCACGTCCCCCCATACCAGCGGTGCTTTCTGCGACGAACGCGGCGGCGGGACTGGCCGGTTAAGACCCGCGGCCCCCTCCAGGGGCTGCACCTCTTAGTCACTGTTACGACCAGCCGCCCGCCCGGAGAGGACGGCACCGATCTCGACCAGCGACGCCGGGTCACGCCCCTGCAGTTCAGTGGCACCAGCAGGCGGTGGCAGGGTCGTGGCGCGGCTTTCCACGAACACACGGGCTTCGCACCCAGAACCCTCGCAACACCCTTTCTCGGTGCACCGGCGCTTTGTCGGCACATTTGGCGTCGCTAGGCCGGCACGGAGTGCACCGAGAAGAGCGAACTGCACCCGGATCGCCCGCCGGCGCAACTTCTCGGTGCAGCCGGAAACTTCTAGGCAGGGCTCAGCCGAGCCACTGCTCCCGCGGCGCCGCCAGCGGGGCCAGTTCCTCGAAGAGGTCATCAGGCAGTTCGGCAGCCGCCATGTCGACCAGGTCCTGTACGTGCTCGGGTGAGGAGACGCCGACCACGGTCGAGCAAAAACGCGGCTCCCTAAGCGAGAACTGCAGGGCGGCCGTCCGTAAGGGCACCCCCCGGCGCCCACAGATCTGCTCCATAGTGGCGATGCGCCGAAGCACCTCGGGCGAAGCGGGCCGGTACGCGTAGCGGTCCGTGTGGGAGGCCCCTCGGGCGAGGATCCCGCCGCCGTGGACGGCGGCATTTACGACGCCGACCCCGCGGGCAGCAGCGGCGTCGAGGAGGGGCTCCGCCGAACGGTCGACGAGCGTGAAACGGTTGTGGGTGAGGACGACCTCGAAAACGTCGAGGTCCAAGAAGTCGAGCAGCAGGCTGACGGGGCCGCCCGCCACGCCAATGTGCTCGGCGATGCCCTCCTCCCGGAGGGCCACCAGGGCCTCGACCGCCCCTCCCGGCGCGGTGGCCTCGGCGAAGCTCGCGTACTCGGGGTCGTGGAGGTAATAGAGCTGGAAACGCTCGAGGCCCAAGCGCCCCAGGCTTTCCTCCGCCGAACGGCGGATCCTTCCCCCGCTGAAATCGCCCGTAACCGAGTCGCGGTCGGCCTTGGTCGCGAGCACGAAGCCCTCCGGCAAGCCACCGCGGTCCGCGAGGACCTTGCCGATCCGCCGTTCGCTCTCCCCGTCCCCGTAATTGTTGGAGGTGTCGAGGAAATTGATGCCGCTCTCGAAGGTTGCCCGGATGGTGGCGTAAGCCCGCCCCGCCGGCACCTCGTAACCAAAAGCTGCTCGGCTTCCGCCGATGGGCGAACCGCCCACGCACACCGGGCTCACCAAAAAGCCGGTAGCCCCGAGCGGGCGCCGGTCGCTAACCTGCACCTCCTGGAGGCTAGGCGAAAATGACCACGGCAGGCACGTTTGGCATTGTGGGCAGCGGCTACCGCGCCCAGATCCTCGTCCGGGTGGCTAAGCGGGTACCCGAGCGGCTCCAACTGGTGGGGGCAGCCGTGCACCGGCCAGAATCGGGCGAAGAGGTGGGCAAGGACTGGGGCGTCCCGGCCTACCTGTCACCAGAGGAGCTTGTGCGCAAGGCCCGCCCCGACTTCGTCATAACTTGCGTGCCGAGGACAGTCAACCCAGACATCGTGAGCACGCTCGTGGAAATGGGAGTGCCGGTGCTCACAGAGACCCCTCCGGCACTCGACCTCCCGGCCATGCGAGCCTTATGGGCCAGAGTCGGCGCCCGCCAGAAGGTCCAGGTCGCCGAGCAGTACCACCTCTACCCGGGCCACGCGGCCCGGTCTGAGCTCGTGCACCGGGGTGTGATCGGGCGAGCCGGTTCGGTGCACGTTTCTTCGACCCACGGTTACCATGCCGTTTCGCTCATGCGGAGGTTGCTCGGTGCCGGCGCCGGGCCGGTCAGCGTCTCGGCGTCCGTCTTCACCTCCCCCTTGGTCGACCCGCTCACCCGTCAAGGCTGGACGGACGACGATACCGAAAAGCAAGC
>JAKAWM010000123.1 GCA_021827285.1 Actinomycetes bacterium
TGACTGACATTGCGGGTCAGGAGTCGTGCGTTGGTGCGGACGGCGGTGGCTGCTATGGCGAGATCGGCGCTGTCGATGGTGTGGTGGCTAGGAAGCCACTGGCGTCCGAGGGCGCCGGCCTCTTCCGCGATCTCGGCGTCGACGGGGTGCCAAACCAGGGTGGACAGCAGCGCGCGGGTGCCATCCTCTTCTGTCGGGCGCACGCCGGCGAGGACCTCGATGCGGGTGATCTCACTCGCATGAAGGACGTCCGCGGCTCGCTCGCGTTCCAGGAGGTTGCCTGCGCCCGCATGTCCTCGTAGGTAGTCGATCAGGATCGAGGTGTCCACCAGGACGCTCACGAGCGGTCGCGCTCCAGACGGGAGCCAGGGCGCAGCCGATCGACCCAGGCCGCGCCGTCGAGATCGTGGTCGTTCCAGGTGCCGAAGGCACGTCTCATCGCTGCGAGGTCGTCCTCGGCCGAGCGCTCCGAGCCATACACCTGCTCGACCGCGTCACGGATCAGGGAGGAGAGCGACCGACCAGTCCGCAGCGCGGCGGCATCCAGGGCACGCCGCTCCTCGTCGGTCAAAGAGATCTGAGTCCGTTGCATGATGTAATCTTACATCATGTCAGGGGGGAGCAGCCTCAAGCACCTCGAGGCGTTTCTGCACGTCAGGCGAGTTCGAATACAAGTGACCACGCCTGCCAGCGAGCGCGACATCTGACATCGGGGATGCCCACGTGGTGATCTGCGCACGCCGCGCAGGGCAGCATGTTGTCACATCCGATCCCGGCGATCTCCGTCTCCTCGACCCAGCCATCCTGCTGATCGCGATCTGACGGTCCAGCACGGAGCAGAGCTGACAACCTGGGGGTGCCCCGTTTTTTTCCGGCCAGGCCGCCGCTCACGCACAACCTGGTCGCCTTAGTGTCAATGACAAACGTACGTTACCTTTGACGTCGCGGGCCCAGAATGAGCGATGTGCCGAGGACGCCTATGGTTGCCCGCCCGGCCAGGGCCATGACGATAGGTCGGTTGGCGCGCCAAACGGGCGTGCCTGTCAAGACACTTCGCGCCTACGAAGATCTGGGGCTCATCTACACCGTGGGCCGCAGCGCAGGGAACTACCGCCTGTTCGGGGACGAAGCCCTGTGGTGCGTAGCCGTCGTGGGAGCCCTGCGGGACCTCGGGCTGACCCTGGCAGAGATCCAACGGCTGACCGAGGCGTACCTCGCCCGCCCAGGCGAACCTGACGGGCCGCGCCTATCGGCAGTGATCGCGTGTGTGCGGGCACGCACCGAGGCCCAGATCGCCGAGCTGCACGACCGCCTCGCCCGCATCGACGACTTCGAGCATCAATACGCCGACGAGCTGGCCGGGCGCGCCGACTTCCGGGCCTGCGATCCGCGTTTTTCACCCCGGGGGCTTGACTCTCCCAGCGGGGGGAGGCCGTAGGTTCGTCACCGAGGTGATGACCATGCCAAGCACCAACCCGGCGGGTACCCAACCTGCCCCGGGGCCTCCAGTCGAGAGTCGTGGGGCGGCCAAGCCCATCAGGGAGAACGCACGGCACCCCACGAACGCCCGCGGACCCTGGTTGGCGTGGCTCTGTGAACCGCCGGACCTGCCCGCCGACACCAATCTCAAGCGTGCCGTCGACCGGGTGGTCCCACGGCGCGGTGCCGGTTACCTCCTTTACTGGGGTGCCGTCGTCGCCATCGGGTTCGGGCTCGCCCCGCACCTGCCGCTGCGCTCACGCCTGGCTGTCGAGGGGACCGCCTCAGTTCTGGCGGGAGGGTGGTGCGCGCTCAACTTCTGGAGATGCCGGCACGCCCACTGCGTGGTAAGCGGTGGCGGATGGCTGGCGCTCAGCCTGTTGCTGTTCGTCGAGGCGGCGATCGGGCGCAGCCTCGTGGGAGGCGACGAGCAGGTGCTCTTTGTTGGCGTGCTCGCGGCGGCCCTCGCTTTCGAGTGCTTGTGGTACCGAGCCCACGGCACGCAACGGCTCGAATCGGGGTTGTGACATCTCTTCGCTAGGTTGTCCAGTCCTGCCAGCTCAGGCCGGTGACCCGGCTGAGCTCGGAAGTGTAGGCCGTGACCACCGTCAGCCCGCGTCGCAGCGCCTGCCCGGCGATCAGCAGATCGTGGGCGCCGATCGGCGTCCCGGCCTTCTCAAGGCCGGCGCGTACCTGACCGGCGGTGCGGGCGTCCTCGTCATCGAAGTCAAGCAGCTCCAGGTCACCCGAGAGCAATACCCGCAGGCGCTCGATATTTTCCTGCCCTTGATTGCTCTTCGCCACTCCGTACCACAGCTCGAACAAGACGACCGACGAGAGCGCGAGGTAGTCACCAGCCGCTTCCTGGTTCGGGGTGCAGGGCGGTTCAGGTGGCCAGCTCGTTTTTCAGCGCGTCCCGCAACTTCACCCTGATGCCGGTGCGGAGCAGGCTGCGGGCATAGATCGTGCTTGCCAGCCGGCCTACCGCAACTGTCCCGGCGACGCACAGGAGGCAGGAAAGTGCCACTTGCCAGAGCACTACGCCACCTGCAGCGTATATCGCCGGCCCGATTACCGGTGCTGTCGGTGGGAAAAAGGAAAGGACCTTGTCGAAAGTGCTGACGCTGCTGAATGTGAGCGTATCGGCCAGGATGTAGCCCAGGATCAAGGGGATCTGCATCGGCAGTGTCGCGTTGTAGCTGTCTGCTTGCCGGGTGATCATCGACCCAGCGGCGGCGAACAAGGTGCAATAAAAGGCGTAGCCCAGTAGGAACCAGACGGCCGAGATACCGAGCACCGCCGGCGAACTGCCGCGGAGCAGGGTCGACCCCGACGCCGCGGCGGCGACCAGCGCGGTGGTCAGCAATGCCACTATCTGAAGGAGAAAGAGCAGCCCCATGCCGAGCACTTTGCCCATCAGGAGCTGAGAAGGCCTGATGGCCGATAGGAGGACCTCGGCGACGCGGCTTGTCTTTTCCTCCTGGGTACCGACCGTTATCCGCATCCCATAGGTGAGCAGGAGGATGTAGATGACAAGAGCAGCTACGAACCCGGTGACCTTGAGCGTGAGGCTGCGGGGAGGGGGCAGTAGCCCCCGTACTGGCAGGGCTGCCCCGCGCTCGATCGCCTTGGCCGCCGCGGGAGGCAAGGAAGCGAGCAGTTCGCTCTCTCCCTCCAATTGGGCGATGGCACGGGCCAGGGCCGTGAGCGAAGAAGTCCCGTTGCTACTCGTTACCTGCTTTAGGAGCACCTCCTTTCCGGCCACGACAACGAGGCCGAGCGTGCCCTTACGTAGTGCCTCTTTGGCCGCGGCCAGGCTGGGCTCAGGGCGCGCCCTCACGACGGTGCCGGTCACCTTGCCCGCCTCGAGCGCGACGGCACGGGCGCCGGCACTTCCGCCCACCAAGCCCACTTGCACGACGGGTTTCTGACCGGAGATGAGGGCGGGTACGGCGACCCCTGCGGCCACGGCAACGAGCAGGATGACGGTCGCAACCTTGAACGACTTGGCCCGTGCCCGCTCCATGAGCTCGCGCCTGGCCACCAGCCAGGTAAAAGCGAACCAGTCATCTTTCATTGCGTGCCCGCCTTCACTGCCTCCCGGAACACTTCGGAGAGGTGCTTGCGCCTAAAGCCGAAGTGCTCGACGGTCCCCACCGCCCTGGCCAAGTCGAGCACGAGTTGGCTTTTATCTCTGGAGCCAATGACGACGCTGACCATGCCCTTGTTGATTGAGCTCACCGTGCCGAGGTCGCCCAAAGACCGTGCCCAATCGCCCGCCGGATCTTCAGTGAGCTTGACCTCCAGCGTGGGGTGCCCACCCCTGGCGAGGTCGTCCACCGGACCGGAGGCCACAAGGCGGCCATTGTCGATGATATCCACCTCCTCGCAGATGTGCTCGACGAGGTCCAGTTGGTGACTGGAAAAAAGTACCGCAGCGCCGGCGCGGGCGCGTTCGGCCAGCACGTCGCTCATGGTGTCGATACCAACCGGGTCCAAGCCCGAGAAGGGCTCGTCGAGAACGAGCAGTTCGGGGTCGTGCACCAAAGCGGCGGCCAACTGAGCTCGTTGTTGGTTGCCCAATGACAGCGCCTCGATTTTGTCCTTCATCCGGTCGGTGAGGCCGAGGCGCCCGATCCAGTGCTCAGCTGCGCGCGCCGCTTGGGACGGGCCCATCCCGTGTAGGCGCCCGATGTAGGTGACCTGTTCACCGACCCGCATTCCCGGGTACAGCCCGCGTTCTTCTGGCATGTAGCCAAATCGGCGCCTATCAGAGGGCCGGATCGGGCTACCTTTCCAATGGACGTGCCCCGAATCGAGGGGCACGAGGTCAAAAACGGCGCGCATGGCGGTCGTCTTGCCCGCGCCGTTCGGGCCCAGGAAGCCCACCACTCGGCCCGTTTTGACAGAAAAACTGAGGCCGTCGAGGGCGACGGTCGAGCCGTAATGGCGACGAAGGTCAACCAGTTCTAACACGGCGGTGCTGCACCGTGCATCGACTGCTCCTGTGGAGATCCGCCTTGGCGCACGGCCGGCCACATTAGCATTAGCAAGTTACGCCCCTGGGCTTCGACCAAAGAAATTGCTCGGGCTGGTCCCCGGGGCAACTAATGGAGCACCACGGTGGCCGTCGCTGAAGTGCCCCCACGGTGGCCATCGCTGAAGTGCCGGAGCTCAAATGGAGACGGTAGCGACAAAGGCGGGTGGTGGCTGGCGCCCGTCCGTGACGCGTGCCCTCGGGCGACCAGAGGCCCTGGGGCCCACGGCTGCCGAGCCTGAGGCAGCCGTGGGCCGCGAGCCTTAGCCCGCCGTGGGCTTAGGTCCCGGCGATGGCGACCACCGGGAGGTTGGTGCTGAGGCCGGCCGGCATGGCGCCCGGGGTGGCGTCGCCGAAGCCGTAGACCATGCCATTGGAGCCGGCCATGAAATAGCCGCCGTTGTCCGGGGTGAGGGCGATGCCCACGACGTCGTGGACCTTGATCCCCCGGCCGGGCAGGGAGCCGAGGAAGCGGACGCCCTGGCCGAAGATGAAGGCGCCGCCGTCGGCACCCACGAGCACGTAGCCACGGCCGCTGGAGGACGGCAGTATGGCCCGGATGTCCCTGACGTGCCTGTGGATCCCAGGTATCGACCCGTAGAAGTGGGCCGAACCGAAGGTGAAGACCCCTCCGTCGGCGCCGACGAGCAGGTACCCACCTCCGTCAGGTTGGGCGACCATGCCGACGACGTCTCGGACATGAAGGTGGAGGCCGGGTACCGACCCATGGAACGTGGCGTTGCCAAAGGTGAACAACCCGCCGTCTCGCCCTATGAGGTAGTAGCCGCGGCCGTTGTAGGTGGACGCCATGGCGATGACGTCATGTGCGTGCACGCCCTGGCTGGGCAGGTCACCGAAGAACCTGGCGTCCCCGAAGGCCCGGACCGTGCCGTCGGTCGTGGCGACCCAGTAGCCCTTGCCTGAAGGCGTGCTGGCGATGCCGACGACGTTGCCGGTGGACGAGTTGGTCGGGAGGCCGCCCAGAGAGGGGGCAGCGCCCACGCCGTACACGCTCCCGTTGCTGGTCGCGAGCCAGTAGCCGATGCCTGGGAAGTTGACGACCTCGTTGTGGATGGACGAGTGGGACCGCTCAAAGCCCGAGGTCCCCGAGAAGTAGGCCTGGACCGCGTAGTTGCCCCCTTTCCAATAAGTGGTCGAGCACGTCGCCCTACCGCTGCTGACCGGCAAGGCTTGGCAGCCGGCAACCGGGGACCCGTTCGAGGTGAGCTCCACCGAGCCGCCGTTGGGCGCGGGCGTGATGGTGGCCACGTACGTGACCGTGCCACCGACCTGAGCTGGGTTGGGGCTCATCGAGAGCGAGGTGGTAGTGGTGGCCACCGCGGGCGGGGTTGGGGTCTGGGGCGGCACGGCGGCCATCAGGTTGCCAGCCAAGGTCAGGGAGTAGGTGCCAGGCGGTGGGTTGACCACACCGGTGGCCACCACGTCGATGAAGTCGCCGGCGGCCAGGTTGGCCCCCACCCTGAGGACGACGTCGTTGGTGCCGCCCCCCGAGACGGTCGCGGCATGGGCCGAGGCCGACCCGTTGGTCAGGTCGACGATGGTGTACTGGCTGGCCGAACCGGGGAACATGGTACCCCCGGGCCCCTTTATCTCTATCGTGGAGCTCCCCGCGCTGAGGCTGGCGGTCAGCTTGAGATCGCCGATCGTGTAGCCGGCTACGGCGCCGGGAGCGGTCGAGCTGAGCTCGATGCTGGCCAGGACGGGGGCCGGGGCCGCCGTGATGGCGTAGGCGGGGACGCTGGCCGGGATGATGTCGGCGCCGGTGGCTACCGTGAAGTTGCCAGCCGAACCGCCATAACTGCCGGCGGGGGGGTTGGTGGCCCCGACGACGCTGACGAAGAGCTGGTCTCCCGCGTTTATCGGGTTGGGGACGGAGAAGACGAGCTGGTTGTCGGTTGACGAAGAGCCAGTCGCGGAAGCCTTCACCGAAGACCCCGGCACATCGGCCGACGAGGCCGGGTGGGTCACATCAACGATGGTTACCGAGGTCCCGGCGAAGGACGTGCCGGGCGGCGCTACCAGGGTGACCGAGGCCCCCGAGGACATGGCCGTAGACACCTTGAAGCCCACCGTATAGGCGACATTGGCCGCTCCCGCGGTGGACTGGGAAAGGGCGATGGTGGGGTTGGTCACCGACGTCCCTATCCCCAGGCTGGCGGTCACCGCCTTGGCGCTACTGGGTGCGGCCGCCGAGATGGTGTCGGTCTGGCTGCTGGTCGGGTTGCGTACACCGTTGATGGTGACGGACAGCTCGTCGCCGGCATTGATGGCGGCCGCCACCTTGAGCGTCACCACCTGCCCGCTCAGCCCGGAGCCCGCCCCTACCACGCTTAGCGAGCTCGGGTTGCTCGAGGTGCCGGTGGTCAGGTCAGAAACCTTGTAATTGGACGCAGAAGCCGGGAAACCGACGTTGTCGTCGGTGGCGGCGCTGGCCGACGAGGTGATCTGGATCTGGTCACCGACGGCCAAGGCGGTCGTGGCCGGGAAAGCCCCGATCGTATAGGTGGAGGTGCCTCCTACCAGGGCCGGTGTGGCCACGGGGTCGAACGTCGGCGGTGACGATGCGGCCACGATCTGGAAGCTGCTCGTACTGGCCGGGGCGAGGTTCGCCGAGGTCAAAATGTTGATGGCGTAGGCGCCGGCGCTGGCCGGGTTGGTGGCCCCGATGACGTAGATGGAAAGCGAGCTCTTGGCCGGCACGGTCACCGATACGCCGAGGACGACCTGGTGCCCACCGCTGGTGACACTGGCGCTGGTCACAGGCTGGTCGCCCGAAGAACTGCTGTTGTCGATGATGAAGTAGTCGTTCTTGCTGCCCGGGAACGTGGGCCCGCTCGGGTCGCTCAGGGTGATCGTGCTGGACCCGCCCGCCAAGTCAGAGGGCGTGGTGAAGCCGATCGTGTAGTTGGCCGTTGCGCCCGCGGTGTCAGGCTGGGCGACGGCAGTGGCATTGGACACCGTGCCGTTGCCGATCGTGTACGCCTGGGTGGTGACGACGGTGTCGGCGGCAGCCGTCCCCGCGGCCACGACGGGCCATAGGCCCAGAGCGGTCAATGTTGCCAGGCCGATTGTTGTTCTTACCAACTTTCTTTGCAACAAAACGTCAACCTCCTCAATCGGTGGAGCCAGCGGCTGCGAGCACGCGTGGCGTAAATACGGCATACCCATT
>JAKAWM010000124.1 GCA_021827285.1 Actinomycetes bacterium
GTGCCCACTGGTCGGTGAACTGCCAGGGGACCATGTCCTCCAGCCAGGCGGGGCAGCACGGCTCGAGCGCACGCCCGAGGCGCACGCAAGAATCGAGGGCAATGTGGCCGAAGTGGTCGACCGACAGCTTCACGTCGTAGCCCACGAGCTCGCGCACCTTTGCCATGTAGTCGGCCAGGAGCGAAACGCCCTTGGCCGTGAGCTGGGCCCCGGTGAACGGGTGCATCTTCATGGGGTCTGAAAAAGCCTCGGGCGGGGCGGAAAGGGCGCCCGGCACGTCTCGGAGGAGGCCCACGCCCATGTCCATCTTCAGCCACTTAAAGCCGCGTGCTTGGCGTTCGAGCAGCCGCTCAGCCATCTGCTCGGGCTCCGGGCAAGAAGGGGTGTCGGCATAGCAGAGCACGCGGTCTCGGTACTTGCCGCCGAGCAGTGCGTAGACCGGGACGTCGTAGGCCTTGGCGGCCAGGTCCATGAGGGCGACCTCGAGGCCGCTCACCCCGCCCCCTTGGCGGCCATGGTGGCCGAACTGCTTCAGCTTCTTGAAAAGCCGTTCCACGTCGCAGGGGTTCTCGCCGACCAAGTGGTGCTTCAACATGAGGGCGTAGGTCTTGCTGGCGCCGTCGCGCACCTCCCCTTAGCCGACAAGGCCTTGGTTGGTGTCCACCCGCACGATGCTCGAGCGGAACGGCACCCCGGCCAAGTTGGCGACCCGGACGTCGGTCACCCTCAGGCGGCTCGAGCGAAGACGCGTGTTGACCCGGTCTTCCAACGAGCCGGCCGTCACCAGACCCCCTCCGTGGCCGCCGGCTCCGCCCCGTCTGGCCGGCGCCCGCTCCTCAGGCCGGCCCTCACTGGGCCCCCTCTCTGCCCGCTGGCTGGGCGGCCCCGCCGTCGACGGCCCTGCGCCAGTTCGCAAAGTCTGCCTCTATCTCCTCAGCCCACTTCGGCACGTCTATCTGGGCGCTCGTGTAGGTCCCCTCCGAGAGGCGCAGCTTGCCAAAGCGGTCCCGGGTGCGGATCTCCTTGGCCTCTTCGGCCACAGCCTCGGCCAGGTGGGCGGGTACGAAGATGACGCCGCTCGGCGTGCCGAGCACGACGTCGCCGGGCAGCACGCTCGCCGGGCCTATGCGGACGGGCACGTTCACCCCCACCAAGCACACGTGCCTTATCGGCGTGGGGTCCACCCCGCGCATGAAGATGTTGATGTCCCTCAACTGCATGAGCCCCTGGAGGTCCCGGACGCCACCGTCTATCACCGCCCCCACGCCCGTGCGGGCTGCGACGGCGGTGCCCAAGTTGTCGCCCACGACAGTGCCCTCGGCGACCTTGCCGAAGATATCCACGACGAGCACGTCCCCTCTGGCCAGGCGCTCGATCACCCAAGAGTTCTGCCGGTCCGCCTCCAAGTGGCCCTGGAGGGTGCCCGCCCGGACGACGGCCTGGTCGAGGTCGGGCCGGTGGGGGAGGAACTGGGCAGTCACGGCGCGTCCCACGATCACCTTGCCTGGGTTGGTCTGCACCCAACCGCCGGCAAACTGCCGCTCGTAGCCGTGGGAGCGCAAGACGGACCATGCCTGCTCGGTCGTGGCCTCCAACAGGGCTGCCAGGACGTCGTCGCCTAGCCGGGGCCGGCCGTCGGGCGAGCGTTCCCCGTGCCAGTGCGGCGAAAGCTCGAACAGTTCTTCAGGACTGGCAAAGACCCGCACTGCGCCTCGCTTAGCTGCCGGCGCTTAGCTGGGCCGCGCGGCGGCGCCGGGCGACCGGCGCCTGCGCCGCAGCGACCCCACGGTGGTCAGCCTGCACCCGCTCACGTTTAGTGCGAAAGCGGACGTGGCTCAAACCGACGACGATGCCCTCCTTCGTGGGCTCGCGTAGCGACGAGACAGGCTGTGCCAAAATCAGGTTATGGCGGGCTCTGGCTGTGGCTGTGGGCAAGTGTGCAACTCCTTGTCGCGTGCAGCATAGCAGGCTGTGTCCGAGGTGGCCTGGAGTTGGGGGGCCAGAGCCGTCGTGATCTTCGCTATCAACGAGGGAGGGGCAGCGTTCTACCGGCACTTCTGTTGTCGGCGAGCAAATGGACGTCGAGAACCAAAGCATCTGAAGCTAGCAGCGAGCAACCTGAAGGAGAAGCGCCCGTTTTGGTACAAGAAGACGAGCGCGCGGCACGAGGAGCTTGCCGGCCTCAGGGTGGCAAGGGCGGAGCTCAAGGAAAAGAGACGCCCGATCGGGTTACCACCGTGATGCACAGGTTGTGACTAAGGACACCGCCGTTTACAAAGATATCTTCGCTTACGGCATCTTAGGGCTCCCATCAATAGTGGGGGTCTTGGCACGGGCGTCCTCCGTAGGGCTTCGGTACTCTTGTGCCGGCGACTGACGGGGCGCCTCGGCCGTCCCTCTCGGCTATGTCCTTATCCCTGCTATTGCTTTCCAAAGCATCATGGAGGACGGCCAAGCCCTTCCCGGGTTCGCGCGCTCATCCGCAAGAGGGAGGAGAGCCCTTGCCAAAGAAGGTGCCAACACCCCTCTTTCCCGCTGCTCACGACGATCGGCACAAAACCGGAAAACTTCTTACCCTAGGACGATGTCTTGCCGTATTACCGACAACATGCTGCGACCCACGTACGACACCGATTGGGTCTCCAAAGCTACTCCAGAAGCGTTGGCGCGCCTGTGGGCTGCCATCTTTGGCAGCGGTAACGACCCGCCCGCCAGCCCCGCGCCCGGCCCTGATGACACCGAGGACACGATCTCGCCCAAGTACTCTTCTCCTTCGCGCCGATCGAGGCGCGGACAAGACGCCAATACCTGCCGCCTGAGTTACTGCCGCCTGACCTGACTTGCGCGACAGCCGTCCGGCGACCGGTCTTCTGCCATTTCCTGGGCCCAGCAGCAGCCGTCAACCAGTTCAGGATTCGCGCCGACAGTGGTACATATGATGTTTATGCGCGCGGAAAGTAGTCCAGTGTCCTAGGCGACAGTTACCGCCCTGGGAACGGGTCGGCCAAGCTCACTTGCGATCAGCGGACCGGCCCAACGTCGGCCGCTCAAGGCGGCTACGAAAGCGGGTGCCATAGACGGGTCGAGGCCAACCCGAGCTAGCCGGTGCCCGGCACACACAGGTCGTGGGAACCGCCGCCCCTGGTCAGCCCGTACCAAACGGGCCCTATGTGACACCTTGAACGCCTGGCGTCGGCCGAGCTGCCTGAGAGTGCCAAACGCGACGAGATACTGCCCGTCGTTTGCTGCCACGCCGTCGCCTTGGCCGAGGAGAGGGCAGCGGAGCTCCCTGGTACAGCTCACGACGAGCTCGTCTCGACACTAGGAGAACGGGTAGTAGTCGCCTTGGAAAGACTGGACATCTGCACCCCGCCCGCGCAGCAAGCCGCGTACCTCGACAGGCTGTTGCACCACGCGCCGTCAGACGCCTGCCGCAACCTCGACCCGCTCGGTCGTGGCCCACGGGCACTCAGGCGCCGTTACGAAGCGGCACTGGAGGAGGCAGCTCAAAATGGCGGTGCTCTGCCCACCACCCCAGAGCAGGACCGGATCTTGGACGACGTGGTGGGGAAGGGACGCCCGATGCTCCGGCTCCTGGTGGGTACCGGGATGGGCCCAGCCGAGGCTGTCGCCCGCGCCACTAGGGCAGACGAGCCGGCACTCGACGAGGACCCTGCCAGCACCGTGATGGTGGCGATGGCCCGGCGCCAGATCGCGAGGGCCATCGCCGACCACCCAGACGAAGCGGTCCGGGAGTACCTATTGAAGGTCGCAGCGGGCCTCAAGGTAAGGAAGCCTACGAACTTCCACAGCCGGCTCGGAAGCACCCTGCCCGCGCTCGTTTCGTCCCTTGTCCTTGATGGCGCTAGGAGCGACATAGCCCGTGCCGCTTGCCGATAGAGGAATGGGTGCACGGACGCAGCTACAGCATCCCCGGCGGGCCGGGGCAGAAAGGGACAGGCCCAGTCACTTGAAGCAAAGGCGCCTAGTGAGCCTCACCATAAACGTGCTCGGGTACGCGCTGGACGCCCTCGGGCAATCAGAACATAATCGCCGGCAACGTAGCGAACGACCAGACCCCCGGGTACACGGCAAAGACGTACAACTTCGACAGTGCCCTCCAGGCAGCGCTTTCCTCTGGCGGGACGGCAACGCTCAGCCCGACGGAGGGCTTCTCGCCGGCACCGGCGTCGCCATCGGCGCCATCGCTGTCGGCTCGGCCAAAGGAGTGCTCGAGTACGACCCCTCCGACCCGAAAGCCAACAAGGCCAGCTACATAGCTGTCCCCGCGCTCGACATGGCGACCGAGATGGTAGGCCTCGATACCGCACAGGCGAACTACCAAGCCAACGCCGCCGTGGTGAAAGACGCCATGACCGCCTACGACGCCGTCCTGGCGATAAGGGGTTGACCCAAGTGCTGCCTGGCATCTCGCCCGTACCCCCCTCCCCACCGAGCCCCCCGGCGCCGACGGGCAGTTCGCCGGTAAGCTCGGAAGGCAATTTCGCTGGCGTTTTGGGCAACGTCGTCGACACACTGCAAGGTGCCCAGGCTGCCGCCGACCAGGCGTCTGCCGTCGCGGCGGCCACGTCGTCGATCGAGCGACGTCCCGGGTCGACGAGAGGTCGCCGGCTGTAGTGTCGGCCATGGCGGCCATGGTGGTGCCCCAATGCTTCGGCGAGGACCGAAGTGTGCCGGCGGTAGGGTCGTGGTGTGCCCGGGGATGCCGATATCGCTTCAGTGGCTGCGCTCATGGGCGAGCCGGCCAGGGCTGCGGTGCTCATGGCGCTGGCGGACGGGCGGGCGCTCGCCGCCACCACGTTGGCCGCCGAAGCCAAGGTGGCACCCTCGACCGCGTCCGGCCACCTCGGACGCCTCGTCGAGGGCGGGCTCGTCACCGTCGAGTCCTCCGGGTGTCACCGCTATTTGCGCCTGGCCTCTCCCGAAGTCGCCGAGGCCCTTGAGGCCCTGGCCCGCCTCGCGCCGCACCAGCAGGTCCGCTCCTTCTCCCGGGCGGTCGTCAAGATCACCGAATCAGGCTGGGTAGCTTTGGCGGAGCGGCTCCGCGTCGACGCCGACGCCTGCCGCTAAGTTAAGCCGCCTTACAGGGCCTGGCGGCGCTTTTGTCTCTTGAGGCCTTTAGGAGATAGACAAGGTGTCGAGGTAGGTGACACGCCGGCCGAGCTCGACGGCGAGCGTGCCCAAGGTGTCCACCGGGACTAGCTCTGCCTCCTGGACCCGGACCCGCATCGGCTGGCTGCCCCGCGGCGCCGGCAGCTTCAACGTCCCTTGCCAGAAGAGGTTGGCACCAGCGGCTTGGGCAACAAGCGGAGTGCCAGTCCTTGTGTCAGGGTTGGCGAGCTGCCACCGGAGGTCGGGGTCGCTAACGCCGGCTTGCTGCACCTCGACGAAGGCCTCCATGGAGAGCGGCAAGGGCTCGGAGTACGCGACGGCTGGCCCGCTCACCGTAACGGTCACCACGTCGGGGGACGGGTAGCTGAGCGTGGCCAACCGGTCAGGGGCGAGCTGCGCGAAATCCGTCTGTACTACAGGGGAAACCTCGGCCGTGACGAGCGAGGACGGCTGGTAGCGCGCCAGTCCCAGGCGCACGAAGGGCCAGTAGCTAGGCGGGAGGTCGATGAGCACGTCCGCGAACCAGAGGCCGTGTACAGGGTCGAAGGAGACCTCGTGGCCGGCGATGTCGGCCATCCCGTCCCGATCGTATTGCTGCTCGGCGAGGACGATCCCAGACGCGGTGGCTACCGCGAGGGGGAACTGGCTCAGCTCGAGGCGGGCACCGACGCCGCCTGCCACCCATAAGGGGTCGGCGCCGGCTCGGCTGAACAGGGCTCCTAACTGGCTCTCGACGCCAACGTCGAGGTGGGTCTGCAAGACCACCCCGAGCAGCTCGCCCGCCCCCGAAGAAAACCACGGGCGGCCGAGGTAGACCCTCAACACGCCGCCCGAGCGCCGGCTGTAAGGGTTGCCGGCGGTGTCCGTGCCCGATGTCCAGCCGAAGGCCGGGAGCATGTAGCGGACGTCGGGCGGGCTGGGGCGGGCGGAGCTCGGTACAGAGACGCGGTAACCCTTTGAGGTCGCCGGCGGCACCGGGTGCTCGAGGCTGGTACGCGTGACCGGGGGGGCCACGTAACGCACTTCCACGGTGGCGCGATCTGGTATCGAGCCTCCGGGCCGGCGCGTAATCGTCCCTTGCGTGTCGTCCTCGGCGTAGTCGACGCCGGCGCGGTAGACGACTTCAACGGTTTCCCCCTTGCCGCCTTTCAAAATGACGCTGTTGTCGACCCTATTGCCGGTCACGTTCGTGGCGCCTTGGGCAAAGCCCGCTGGGCTCACGGCTGCCGGCGTCAAGCCGTTCAGCACCACCTCTTTGGTCTCTTCAAAATACTCTAGGAAGCGCGTTGTAGCGACCGCCTCGTAGTAAACGACCCGGTGCTTGGTGTCCCCGAAATCGTGGCGCATTCCCGAGAAGGCGGCCTCCACCAACGTCGGGCTGTAGGCGAGCTGGAGCTCGCCCACCCGCGAGTGGCCGCTCAGTTGGACGCTCCCGGCGGGGCTGATGCCGTCGTCGAAGGGCTCGGACCACGAGGCGAGCACGTCTAAACGGGCGGTGCTCTTGTGGTCCACTGCCACGTGGGCGTCGCTCAGGCTGGCGTAGGTGAGACTGAGCTCACGTTGCACCTCGAGCAGGCCGAAATGCGGGGCTATGAGCGGCTGGCGCACGGCGTGCACCAAGATGACCTCCCTGAAAGGCGTGAACATCCAGTGGTCCCCCCAAGTCGCGAGATCCCGGAGGCCGGCTCGTTCGGCGGATGGCATCGGTGCGGCAGAAAGCCAGGACCACTGTCCCATGAGCTCGAGGTCGCCAGGGTGGAGGAAGCAAGAAAGGCGGACAGCCTGGACGATCCCCTTGGGCACAAAGACCGACATGGCTCCGCCGTTGGCCCCGCTCGGCAACTCGGGAGGCCTGGTCCCAGGGTGCAGGACGAGCCGGAAGGACCGGGCGACCGGCCAGTCCGAGGTCTTGGAGAAGAACGGGACCTGTAGCGGCATTGGGCTCGGCGGCCTTCCCGGCAGGCCGAGGAAGGCGGCGCCGCGCGCCAGCGGGTCGGGCAGGTACGGGACAGGCAATTGGTCGGTGGGGAAGTAGAACTGGCCCAGTGTGGCGGGGTCGCGCTGGCCCCCTGCCGCCAGCACCACCGATTGGTCGTTGAAAGTCGAGCTCGCTCGGGCTGAGAGGAGCGGGTACTTGGCGGGGTCTGGGCGCCCGTCGGGGCCGTCCACCATACCGTGCGCCTCGGCGAGCTCCTCGGCCACAGGGGGAGGCACCACGTGGCGCTCGCAAGGCGCGATGGAAGAATCGCTGTCAGGCACGTTGTAATTGCTGCGGACCACCAGTAGCTCGAGGTGCTCGCCGGGGGTGCGCCGTGCCTTGAAGAGCAAGAGCGGCGAGGCGACGGGCTCGAAGCGCAGGTACGGGACCGGAGTGGTGGAAGTGAGCGGCGCCGGCGGGGCACCAGTTCGGAGGTCGGCGCTGTTGCCGGCCAGGTCCACGGCGCGGGCCTGGAAGATGTACCGACGGCCGAAGCGCAGGACCGGCAGGGAGCCGGGGGCTGCGGCATAGCTGATGCTGAGGGGGAAACCGGGTGCGGAA
>JAKAWM010000125.1 GCA_021827285.1 Actinomycetes bacterium
TGCTGGCGATCGCCTCCGAGGTCATCTCCTACATGTCTTTCGGTGCGCTGCAGCGTCGCTTGCTGCGTTCGGGTGGGGTGCATGCTGGCATCGGCGCGATGTCGGCGCTCAGCTTCGCCGCCGGCGTCGACTTCACCGTGCTGGGCGCGTCAGTGGCCCGCTACGTGTTCGACCTCGACGACTGGGAGCGCTCGGGGTGGGTGGTGCCGGGGCAGGTACCGGGGCTGGCGCCGCCGGGGCAGGTGGCGGAGCGATGGGACCTACCGCCAACGGGGACAGGTGGGTGCCACGACGATAAGGGTGCTGATCGTTGACGACCATCCCGTGGTCCGGGAGGGACTGAGGGGGATGCTGGCAGGAGAACCCGGCCTGGATGTGGTGGGGGACGCGGGCGAAGGTGAGGAAGCGGTACGAGCTGCCATAGCCCTGAAACCGGATGTGGTGCTTATGGACCTGCGGATGCCCGGCACCGACGGTGTCGAGGCAACCAGGCGGATAGTGGCTCTGGCTCCCGCCCCATCCGTCCTGGTGCTGACTACCTACGACACTGACCACGACATCTTGCGGGCGGTCGAAGCCGGTGCCACCGGGTACTTGCTCAAGGACACACCTCGTCCCGAGCTGGTCCGGGCGCTACGTTCCGCCGCCGAAGGCTCAACCGTCTTGGCCCCGACCGTGGCGGCCAAGTTGCTAGGCCGGTCTCGGACGCCAGTACACCTAGAACTGACCGCCCGTGAGCTCGACGTGTTGTCCCTGGTCGCCACGGGCAAGACCAACGCGGAGATCGGCAAAGAGCTGTTCATTGGGGAGGCTACCGTCAAGACCCACCTCCTGCATGTGTTCGCCAAGCTGGGCGTGGACGACCGTACGGCTGCGGTGACCAGTGCTATCGCTCGTGGGCTGATCCCAGCGCCCTAAGCACCCGGGGCCACCACTGCCCGACGCCGCCGGGGCCACCACTGCCCGACGCCGCCGGTGCCACCGGGAGGGTCCTAAGCACCGGGGCCACCGGGAGGCTCCTAAGCACCGGGGCCACCGGGAGGGTCCTAAGCACCGGGGCCACCGGGTAACACCCAAGGCCACCGGGTAGCACCCTAGGCAAACCGGGAGCACCCTGGGCAACCGGGGCCAACGGGATTGCCGCAGCCAGGCTGTAGGGAGGATGATATCCGCTGATGTGACCCCTTGCTTGGCTTCCCCTTGACGTGAGTGAGCGCTCACCCTAACATAAGATGTGAGCACTCACTCACATGGTGGGTCTGGTAGGCCTGCGCTTTTGGGGCTAGGTGCCCCGGGAAGGAGCCGACATGTCGGAAGCAGTCGTTGCCCCAGCCGTTAGTGCGTCCGTCGATGGCGGGGCCACCAGCGGGCGCAAGTGGTGGGTCCTTGTAGCCATGGTCTTCGGGCTGTTCATGCCCATGCTGGACAGCTTGGTTGTCAATGTGGCGCTGCCTACGATCCAGCGCGACCTGAATGCCAGCGTGTCAGGGCTGCAGTGGATAATCGACGCATACACGCTCACATATGCCACCTTCATGTTAACCGGGGGGACGCTTTCTGACCGCTTCGGGCGCAAGAGATTCTTCATTGGCGGGCTCATCGCGTTCACCGGTTTCTCGCTCGCCTGTGGCCTGGCTTCCAGCATCGGAGAGCTCATCGTTTTCCGGGCGCTGCAGGGCCTGGGTGGTTCGTTGCTCCTACCTGGGTCGTTGGCTATCATCTCCTCGACCTTCCAAGGCAAGGAACGTGGCGCCGCCATCGGCATCTGGTCGGCCATGTCGGGTATTGCTGTCGCGGTTGGCCCGCTGGTGGGCGGCTATCTGGTGCAGCACGTAAACTGGCAGAGCATCTTTTTTATCAACGTACCCATCGGGGCGGTCGCAGTTGCCCTGACCTGGTTCGCGGTGCGGGAGTCCCGGGGCCGCTCCGGGGTGCGCCGCTTGGACCCGGCGGGAGCGGTGACGGGGACACTAGGGCTGTTTTTCCTGGTGTACGCGACCATCGAGGGCAACATCAGGGGTTGGACGGACGGCCTCATCCTTGGGGCCTTCGGCTTGGCCGTGGTGTTGCTGGCCGCCTTCGTCCTGATCGAATTGCGCCGAGAGATGCCGATGCTGCCCTTGTCCTTCTTCCGTAACCGGACCTTCTCGGCTGCCATCGCTACCGCCGTGGCCGTGTTCTTCGCCCTGTTCGGCATGACCTTCTTTTTGTCGCTTTACCTGCAAAACGTGCTCGGTTACGACCCAGTGGCCACTGGGATCAGGATGGTCCCCTTCACCTTGATGATCCTGGTCATCGCCCCCATCTCTGGGCGGCTGTCTGACCGTCACGGCTCGCGCTGGTTCATGGCCGGAGGGACGGCCCTCCTAGCCGCCGGCCTGGCCATGGCTCTGCGGATGCAGGTCGGGTCGGGCTACGCCTCAGTGATCCTGCCAGGGATGCTGATGATGGGCGCGGGCATGGCATTGACCATGTCGCCTCTGACTTCAGCGGTGATGGGCTCGGTTGACCAGAGCCGCGTGGGTGTGGCCTCCGCCACCCAGACGACTTCGAGCCAGGTGGGCGGGGTGTTCGGGATCGCGCTCCTAGGTGCCATCGTGACGGCAACCTTCAAGAGCAATTTCCGCTCAGGCCTGCTCACCCAGGGGCTGCCTGCCGGCATGGCCAGCCGGGTTGTGGCCAAGGTTGGCGCCGCTGCAGCTGCTGGTGGTACCCCCAAAGGGGCCGTCCCCGGCCTGCCTGCCGCGGTGAGGGGGGCCTTGCCGTCCATTGTGCACAGCTCGTTTGTGGGGGCCTTCCATTCGGCCATCTACGTGTCGATCGGCTTCGCTCTGCTTGCCTCGCTTTTGGCGGCCACGTTTATCCGTAGCCACGTGGGGCCATCCCGGGAGGCGGCCGAAGAAGGCAGAACTGTGGATCTCAGGGGGGCCAAGGGGGCTGTCCTGCATGCAGGCTGAGACAGCGACGTCCAATGCACCTGGCCAGCCCGCTCTCAGCGGGCGGCCGGACCACGCAGGCGGTGGGCGGCTGGACCAGGCAGGCGGTGGGCGGCTGGACCAGGCAGGCGGTGGGCGGCTGGGACAAACCGGGCCGGCGGAACAGACGGAGCAGCGCCGTCTCAGGGGCGACTTCAGGGAGGCGATCCTTGAGGCGGCGAGGCGGATAATCGACCAGCAGGGGCTCCAAGCGGCCACCACTCGTAACATCGCTGAGCTGGCCGGATGTGCCGAGGGGACGATCTACCGGCACTTCGACGACAAGTATGAACTGCTCCTGCAACTGTTTGCGGGCTCGGCCCCGGAGTTCATCGCTCTAGTCAGCGAGCTCCCTAGCCGAGCGGGCCATGGTACCGTCCGGGGCACCCTGACACAGCTCGCGCTGGCCGCCTTGCGTTTTTACCGTGCGGTGCTGCCCTTTATGGGGGGGGTCGATAGTCGACCCTGAGCTGCGAACGCTCCAGCGACGGCGCTTCAACGTGCCCGACCGCGGGCCTGTTCATGCGTTCCGCCAAGTTGAAAGGTACATCGAGGCCGAGCGGGAGAAGGGCAGGCTCGGGAGCTCCGGTTCTGCCCACGGGGCCGC
Source organism: Actinomycetes bacterium (assembly GCA_021827285.1). GTDB lineage: Bacteria > Actinomycetota > Acidimicrobiia > Acidimicrobiales > Palsa-688 > JAKAWM01. Next base: position 3,583 of record JAKAWM010000125.1, read on the forward strand.
GGCATCCATCCTCGGGGCGGCCTTTTCGCGGGCTTACCTGGACGTATGGCTTGGCCCAGAGGTGCTCGGGGACCATGACGACGAAGAGTTTGTGGCCGGCGTCGTGAGCACTCTGCTAGATGGCCTGGATCCGAGGGACCAGGCCGGCCCACCGAAGGAGTGAGCGCCTGCATGAATGCTCGAGCCGGTCGGCTCAGGCTGAGGGCCCTGACGGCTGAACGACGCCGGTTGATGACCGCCGCCAAGGGGCAGCACTCTGATGCGGCAAACGGCCAGGGAGCGCAAACTGGTGGTCCAAAGTGCATTGTGTGAGCACTTACGACCACCAGATTGGTCGGCAGCCAGCGTCGCGGGCAGCCCGGCAGCCAGCGTCGCGGGCAGCCCGGCAGCCAGCCGCCATCGGTCGGCAGCCAGCGTCGCGGGCAGCCCGAGGCCGTCATAAGGCTGCTCAGCGGAAGTCTCGGGAGCGCAGCGTACCCATTGCCAGCTCGAGCGCCTCTATGCGGTAGGCAAGCACGTTAATGGCACCCTCAGCTCGCTCCAACTTGCCGTGGATGAGCAGCGCGGGTGCTGAGCGGGCCACCGCACCGTAACGCTGCCAGATAGGGAGCGGGCAGATCACGTTGACCAGGCCGGTCTCGTCCTCCAAGTTGACGAAGACGACGCCCTTGGCAGTCATGGGCCGTTGGCGGTGGGTCACCACGCCGGCAACGGTGATAGAAGTCCCGTGCCCGAGCCCGGCCAGGCCGGCGGCGGGGGTCACCCCCAGGATGTCCAGTTTGGGACGGGACAGTTCGGTCGGGTAGGTGTCAGTCGAGAGGCCAATGGCCCACAGGTCTGCCTGGTTGAGCTCGGTGGCGTCCATGGCGGGCAGGGGAGGAGGCTTCGCTCCCGTCACCACTCCGGCCAGATGACCAGCACGCCCCTCTTGGGCTATTGCTCCGGCCGCCCATAGAGCCGAGCGCCGGTTCAGGCCGAAGCACTCCAAAGCACCGGCGGTGGCCAGGGCCTCCGCCTGCGTTACCTTCAACCCGTTGCGGCGGACCAGGTCCTCGATCCCCCGGTAAGGTCGCCCGGCCGCTACCCGCTCAGCCAGGTCCTGGCCGATGTTACGCACGTAGGAGATCCCGAGGCGCACGGCAGCCCGACCCCCTGACGCCACTTCCAGGACAGAAGCGGCGGCGCTGGCGTTGACGTCGGGCCGCCGCACTTCGACCCCATGGCGGCGGGCATCGGAGACGAGAGTCTGGGGTGACCAAAAACCCATGGGCTGGCTGTCCAGTAACCCGGCCAGAAAGGCGGCAGGGTAGTGCAACTTCAGCCACGCCGAGGCATAAACCAGGTAAGCGAAACTGACCGAGTGGCTCTCCGGGAAGCCGAAATTGGCGAAGGCGGCCATTTGTCCCCAGATGCGATCGGCCACCTCCCCGGTAGCACCCCTTTCGGCCATGCCGGAATAAAAACGCTCCTTCAGGAGCTCCATGCGGGCAGCGCTTCGTTTTGCGCCCATGGCCTGGCGCAGCTGGTCGGCCTCGGACGGTGAAAAACCGGCGACATCTATGGCCATCTGCATCAGTTGTTCTTGAAAAAGCGGTACACCCAGGGTCTTTTTGAGGCTGCGTTCTAGCAAGGGGTGGAGGTAAGTAACCGGCTCGGTGCCGTTGCGTCTCCGCAAGTAAGGGTGGACCGAGCGGCCCTGGATGGGGCCCGGGCGGATAAGTGCCACTTCCACGACCAAGTCGTAAAAAGTGCGGGGCCTCAGCCGAGGCAGGGTAGCCATTTGTGCCCTGCTTTCCACTTGGAAAACCCCGACCGAGTCTGCCTGGCAGAGCATCTCGTAGACGGCAGGGTCCTGTGGTAAGGCGGCTAGGTCCAGTTCTGTCCCGTCAAAGCCCCGGATGTGGTCCACGGTGGCGTGGAGGGCGGAGAGCATCCCGAGCCCCAGCAGGTCGAACTTGACGAGCCCCGCCCGCGCACAGTCTTCCTTATCCCACTGAAGGACACTACGGCCGGCCATGCGTGCCCATTCGACCGGGCATACCTCGTTCACGGGCCGGTCGCATATGACCATGCCGCCCGAATGGATCCCCAAGTGGCGGGGGAAGTCCTGTACGTCACGGGCCAGGTCGAGCACGGGCGCCGGTACGCCGGGCAGCCCCTCAGGGGGCAAGGGATCCCAGCCGCTCAATTGTTTGGACCAGGCGTCTACTTGGCCGGGAGAAGCGCCCAAGGCCTTGCCCATTTCCCGGAGCCCAGAGCGGGGACGGTAGGTGATGACGTTGGCCACTTGAGCGGCCTTCTCCCGTCCGTAGCGACGGTAGACGTACTGGATAGCTTCTTCGCGACGATCACTTTCGATGTCGACATCGATGTCCGGCGGCCCGTCCCGCTCGGGGGACAAGAAGCGCTCGAAGAGAAGGCCCAGGTTTACGGCGTCGGCCTTGGTGATCCCGAGCGCGTAGCAGACGGCAGAATTGGCGGCTGAGCCCCGGCCCTGGCAATAAATGCCGGCCTCATTGCAAAAACGTACGATGTCCCACACGACGAGGAAATAGCCAGCGAAACCCAGCTTTTCGATCATGTCGAGCTCGTAGTCGATCTGGGCATAAGCACGGGGGTGGTTGGGTGCTTCCCGCGGCCCGTAACGGTGGTAGGCGCCCTTTTCGGTCAACTGCCTGAGCCAGGTCATCTCCGTATGCCCAGGCGGGGTGGGGAACGGGGGCAGCCTGGGCGCCACCAGGCTGAGGTCGAAGGCGCAGGCTTGGCCCAGTTCGTAGGCCCGGGTCACTGCACCGGGGTAGCGGGCGAAGCGTCGGGCCTGTTCCGCTCCGCTACGTAGGTGGGCGGTGGCGGCTGCCGGCAGCCAGCCGTCCATGCTGTCCAGGCTGCGCCGCCCCCGTACGGCCGCCAGGGCGTCGGCCAGGCGGTGGCGGCCGGGGCTGTGGTAGTGGACGTTGTTGGTGGCGACCACCTCAGCGCCAACCCGGCAGGCCACCTCGACCAGGGCGTCGTTGCGGGCGGGAGCCAGGGGCTCGCCGTGGTCCCAGATCTCGACGGCCACATTGGCCCGGCCGAAGGCCCGCTGCAGCCGCTCCAGTTCGGCCTGGGCGGCCGCCGGCCCAGCCGCCAGCAGCGCCCTCGGCACCGCCCCTTTGCGGCAACCAGTGAGGACGAGCCAGTGGCGGGCGTCGGGTTCTGTAGGGGCGGGCGGGGCGCCCAGCCCGTCAGCCGGCTGAGAGATGGTGGACAGGTCCAATGGAGCACCCGCCCCTATAGCGGCCAGGAGGGCCAGTTCAGCACGGGGCCGACCCTTTTCCCCGCCTAACAAGTGGGCGGCCGACAGGGCTTGGCAGAGGCGGGCATACCCTGTGGGGTCCCGGGCCAGCACGACCAAGTGGGTGCCCTCGGGGTCGGCCACCCCATTTTGCCGGCGGGTGAGGCCTAGGCTGAGCTCGGTGCCGAAGACCGTGGGAAGGCCAGCGGCACCTGCGGCCTTCGCAAAACGGACCACGCCGTACATGCCGTCGTGGTCGGTGAGCGCCAGTGCCCCCAACCCCAGGCGAGCGGCCTCTTCGACCAGCTCTTCGGGGTGCGATGCCCCGTCGAGGAAGCTGAAGTTGGAATGGCAGTGCAGTTCGGCATAGCAAGCCGCCTCGCCCACCCCTCCAGGTTACGAACATACATTCGTAACTTCAAGGGCTCGAAGCCGTTGGGCTTCACAGCTGGGGCGGGGGAGGGTGCATGCGCCGCAGGCCCGGTACCCGCCGCCAGACGACGCCCTCAGCTGGACCTCTGGAACGGTCCTGGGCAGGCGGCCCAGTACTCGTAGCATCCTTAGGCCGTTGCCTTAGGACCGGAGGGGGCGGCGGCGGTATGGGCGGAGGCGGTTGGGCCAGGCGGGGGGGTACCGTCCTCGCAAGTGCCACTGGTCTTGCCGCCACGGACTGGCCCGCCGGGGCGGGCGCGGTCGCCAGGGACGGGCCCGCCGGCGGCCGTGGCACAGTCGGCATGACTGGGGTGGCCCCGGGTGGGGTGGTCCCGGGTGGGGTGGCCCCGGGTGGGGT